>JABDJZ010000332.1 GCA_013003255.1 Rhodothermales bacterium | reverse complement strand
GTTCAGGCATCGGCCTCAGCCTCTCCCGCGAGATCATGCGCATGCACGGAGGCTCCATCAGCGCCACCTCCCGCCCCGGCGAACGAACAGTCTTCAGACTGCGCTTCTAGGGGAATCGATGCGAGCCGCGGTGATGGCGCCGCAGGCGGGCGTCGAGGTTCAGATTCACCCCCGGTGTGAACTTACAGGCGCCGCAGGCGGGCGTCGAAGTTCACAATCACCCCCGTTGTGAACTTACAGGCGCCGCAGACGGCCGCCGAGGTTCAGAATCACCCCCGTTGTGAACTTCCAGGCGCCGCAGGCGGGGTTCGAGGTTCACACAACGAAAGTGGGGTCCCGGCCACCCAAGGCCCAGTGGGCGCAGCCCACCGGCCGCCCAGCCGCCCAAGCCAACCAGGACCTGGGCCCATTCCGCTGGCGTGGTGGGGGTGTCAGCCGGACGTTTGGCGGGCCGAGCAGCGCGCTCACTCGAGCACCCACGCCAAAAGCCCGCCTTCACGTCCGGAGGACACCCCCACCACGCCTAACGGCAGTACGCCTAGACCCAAAGCGACAATATTGCGCCCATAATCAGCAGGTTGAGCAAACTCGCTCCGGTGTCCAGGATCCAGTGTCCCAGCTCCTTCCCGGCAAAGCCGACCTCGTTCCACTGGGTGGTGAACACGAAACCCAGCCACATCCAGAACCCGCCCTGCAGGCCCGCCATCAGTCCGGTCTCGCCGGTGGCGGAGCTGAACGCAAGGAGCACGTGGGCAAACACGTAGGCGGTCAGGATGGACATCAGAACGGTGACGCCATATGTCTTCAACGGGTTCATCTCGGCGGCGAGTTCTTCCTCGGTCTTCCCGACATATGCCATCCATTTCTTGCCGAACACGGGGCCGTACCAGAAGAATCCGACGGCCATCGGGACGAGGCCCGCGACGAGGACAGCAAGGAGATTGGGTTCCAACATGGTTGTGAGGTGTTTGAGAGGTACAACCCCTAACATTAGGCAAACACATGGAAGCTGCGCAATTCGGCACCTGCCCAGGCCGAATTGGCGTCCAGTCTGCCTCCCAAAGTCCCGATGCCGAATACCGCCCACTATCGCGACGAAGCCGCCAAGC
This sequence comes from Rhodothermales bacterium, assembly GCA_013003255.1. Taxonomy (GTDB): domain Bacteria; phylum Bacteroidota; class Rhodothermia; order Rhodothermales; family UBA10348; genus JABDJZ01. The sequence goes on along the minus strand of JABDJZ010000332.1, from coordinate 4,141 downwards.
GCCTCGACCCGATGGTCCGGGACTACTACGCCGGCGGCGCCGAGGATGAAGAGACACTCAGGCACAATGTCACCGATTGGGAGGCCATCGGGCTGATCCCAAGGACGTTCCGGGACCTGAGCGAAATCGACCTCACCACGCGATTGCTGGGTCAGCGCGTGACCGCTCCGATCCTCACGGCACCGTGCTCGTTCAATCGGCTGGCTCATCCCGATGGCGAACTCGGCGTGGCCCGAGCGGCCTCAGAGGCGGGCCTTATTCAGGTTTTGAGCACGGCCTCCTCCACTTCGCTTGAAGAGGTCGCGCAGTCTGTGCCTGACGGTACCCGCTGGTTTCAGCTGTATTGCTACCGGGACCGGGAGCTCACCCTGTCCTTGGTGCGCCGCGCCGAAGAAGCCGGCTATAGCGCACTCTGCTTGACCGTGGACGTCCCTGTACCCGGTAACCGCGAGCGTGACATCCACAACGGATTCCATCTTCCTGATGATGTGCGCTGGGCCAACCTGGATCACGTCATGGGCCCGGAAGCTGCCGGCTCCGCCCTCTCGGCCTACATCAAGGAACGCTGGGAACGGGACCTGTCCTGGGCCACAATCGGGTGGCTCCAGGCCAAGACCTCGCTTCCGCTGGTCATCAAGGGGGTCATGTCAGCGGCTGATGCACGTGAGGCTGAACAGCACGGCATCGGTGGGATCGTCGTTTCCAATCACGGGGGGCGGCAGTTGGACGGGAGTATCTCAACCTGCCGCGCCCTGCCGGCCATTGGAGATGCGGTCGGTGGCGGCCCGATGGCCGTACTGGTTGATGGTGGCATCCGCCGCGGAAGCCACGTCCTGAAGGCCCTCGCCCTGGGCGCCGACGCCGTGATGATTGGCAGGCCGTACCTGTGGGGCCTGGCTTCGGATGGTCAGTCGGGGGTGACCGCCGTGCTTTCCGATTTCATCACCGAGCTTGAGCGCGCGATGGCCCTGGCCGGATGTCGCTCCATTCGCGAATGCCACCAACTCGAGTGGATGGCCCAGTGACCGAATCCCCCGACATCATCGTGGTAGGCGCGGGCGTGTTCGGTCTGACGAGCGCGCTGGAGCTTGCCCGCCGAGGCCATTCCGTCGTGGTTGTGGATCCCGGTCCGATCCCCCATCCGCTAGCCGCCTCCACGGACATCTCCAAGGTGGTCCGCATGGAGTACGGCAAGGACGTCCAGTACATGGAAATGGTCGAACAGGCCCTCCCGGGCTTCCGGGCATGGAACCGCCAGTTCGGCGAACCGCTGTACCATGAGACCGGGGTGACCATGTTCACCCGCCAACCAATGGCGCCGGGCCAGTTTGAGTACGAGAGCTTCCACCTGCTCAAGGCCCGCGGACACGATCCTCAGCGCTTGCAAGCCAGGGAATTGCAGGAGCGATTTCCGGCCTGGTCCGAGGCCTACGTTGACGGGTTCTTCCACGCCGAGGGCGGCTACGTGGAGAGCGGCCGGTTGATTGCTGCACTGGCCCGGGAGGCACGGAGTCTGGGAATCGAGTTCGTGGAGGCGAAGGCAACGCGCGTTGGAGACGGCACCGTTTCGCTGTCGGAAGGTGATTCGCTGTCGGGTGGATTGGTGCTGGTCGCCGCCGGAACGTGGTCCCACCTGCTGGTCCCTGAACTGGCGCCGATGATGCGCTCCACGGGGCATCCAGTGTTTCACCTGGAGGCACGCGACCCGGACCTCTTTTCGCCCCCGGCCTTTGGCACCTTCATGGCAGACGTCGCGGGGACCGGCTGGTATGGATTCCCCTACAATCCGCGGGAACGCGTGATCAAGGTGGCCAACCACGGTCTCGGGCTGCGGCTCCACCCGGAGCGGGATGCGCGGCGGGTGTACCCCGACGACATCGAGAGCCTCCGGTCATTTCTGGCGATGGCCTTTCCAGCACTGGCAGATGCCCGCGTTGTCTACACCAGGCGGTGCGTCTACTGCGACACGCTGGATGAGCATTTCTGGATAGATCGGCACCCGGAGAAGCCCCGCCTGGCCGTGGCCACGGGGGGGAGCGGTCACGGGATGAAGTTCGCGCCGGTCCTTGGTCCCCTCATAGCCGACGCCATCGAGGGCGTGGCGAACCCCTGGCTTGAACGGTTCCGCTGGAGGCCGCTGGACGCAGCCACCCGCGGAGAAGAGGCTGCCCGTCACCGGGCCTGACCAATCGGTCTACCCTTTGAGCCTCGCCAGCATGTCGATGGCGTTCTGGTTGCCAGGATTCAGCTCCAGGGATCGCTCGTAGGCCCGGATGGCATCCTCAGTCCGTCCGGCATTCATGTAGCCCTCTCCCAGACTGTCCCACGGATTGAAAGCATTGGGATAGTCCTCCGTGTTCAGTTCGAAGACCCGGACCGCAGCAGCAAGATTGCCTCCCTGCATGAGTTGGTAACCCAGAACGTTCAACTGGACCTGGGTGAACGCGCCGGCGGTAGCCGGATTCGCCCGGTAGGCAGCATGGACCGCCACCAGGGCTTCGATGCCTCCGGACTGGAGCGCCGATGCCATCTGCTCGGCCAGATTCGCCAATTTGATCAGCCGAATGTTGGCGAGCGGCACCGGCGGAATGTCCAAGGTTGGCGGCGACCGGTTGATGTAGTCATTGACGAACAGCCGATCTCCCGACGGTGCCACCGCTATTCCGTTGGGAAAAATGAAGCGTGCATCGTCGGGAGGGCCGTCCACTTCTCCGGGCGTGGCGCTTCCTGCCACACGTTCCACGGTGCCGTCCATGTCAACTCGGTAGATCTGGTGGGATTGGAATGCGGTTACGTACAGGCTGCCCCGTGCTACGGCGATGTGCCCGTTTCCCGGACCGGGGATGGTAGCCAGAACCGACGCATTTCCCTCGGAATCGAGCTCAAGGACGTTTCCATCTGAGAAGTTGACCACGAAGAGGCGGCCGTCCGGTGTGGACGTGATTCCGTTGGGACAGCGAAAGAGGTCTCCGCCGGAGAATTCCCGAGCCACGCGGTCCTCGTCCACCACGGAGATGGTGTTTCCCGAGCAGTTGCAGACATACAGCTTTCCGTCGCGCGTGATGGTCAGACCCACCGGCCCGTTCAGGCCTTCCTCCACCCAGGTCTCCACCTTGCCCGTCCGATCAATCCGGCTGATGGTGTTGCCGAAGAAATTGGATTGGAGCAGGTTTCCCTGCGAGTCGAAGTAGTTGCCCGAGGCGCCATAGAGCCCGTCGGCAAACTTCGACACGCGTCCATCGGCGGCGATGCGCCAGACCGAGTCCCGGAAGTCGGCCGAGTAGACATTCCCGACGCGATCCACGGCGATGCCACCGACGGCGCCCACCAGGGAATCGGCCAGGGTGACCACACGCGCTACCTGGGCGCTTGACGGGGAAGAAAGGGTGGCCGCGAGGAGTCCGAGGGCCAGCAGGAATCGTTTCATGGGGAGTGCCACTGGGTTGGGACCTCATTCTACGTCGATCGCGCGGGTCGTGCTTGCTGCTCAGTGGCCGCAACAGACCACCGGGCAGCAGATATCCCGCACGTGCCGCACCGTCTGGGCCCGAGGCCCAACGGTCACCGCCCCTGCACCAGTCCCCCAAGCACAGGCACCAGGGAGGCAACCCCCTCCTCGAGAGGCCGAACCACCGGCACGTCCAGTTCGGCAGCCAATTCCCGCTGGTACGCTTCCAACTCCCCTGCCGCCAGGCCGTGTCCGTTCAGGGTCACGGCCAGCACCTCGCCTCCCAACGCCTGAATCAACTGGATTTCTTCCGAAGGCGTGGGCACCCGCAGGTCGAGCGTTTCCTGGTCCACGAAGCGCGTTCGCGCCGGCATGTGTTGGAGGATCACGGATCGCGCGTTCCCAGACAGAATGATCTCGCTCCCACAGGGACCCGACGGATTCCTCAGCGCGCCCTGCCCCTCGATGATGATCAGGTCCGGGTCCGACGTCTCGACGCATTCGAGAATCACGCGCTCCAGTTCCCCGGATACGAAGTCGTTCAGCGTGGCATCAAAGAGGAAGCCGTGCCGGTAGCCCTGCATCCACCCTGTCTGGCCGGTATAAATCATCTCGGCCTTCAGGCCGGCGCGACAGGCCTCTTCCCACAGGAATCTCGCGGTGGTCCGCTTGCCGACGGCGCAGTCCGTACCG
>JABDJZ010000311.1 GCA_013003255.1 Rhodothermales bacterium | reverse complement strand
GGGTAGACTCATGCTATTGCTTCGGTGAGTTCGGTCAGGATGTGGAGTCGGCCGAAGGATCACGAGCGCTTGGGAGCGCACAATCCGGCGCCTTTCTCGCTGCGGTCTCGCTTGACCACATAACGTTATGCCGATTTGCGGCCCGGGGCCGCGTGGTTCGGTAGAGTTACCGAAACGGCTGGGCGATCTCAATAGGCATTTGAAACCGATTTGCGCCGGCCCGCATGCCCCGGTGTCCGCAACATTGGCTTGTTATCCTGAATCAACGGTGACTAGGCTAATTCGCGGGTCCAACATCACTGAGACAGCCAGACGCCGACGACCAACAGTGTAGTTGTGTAGAGTGACACCGTCCAGAGTGCCCCCACGGCTGCTGTTGAAGACTGGAGGATCGAAAAGGCCCAAGACGAAACGACTAACGGCCCCAGGGTGGTCACAAAGAGGCCAGCCAAGAAAAACCCGACGCCGAGGAAGGAATGGTCAGTGCCACTTAAGCTGAGTTGAACAGTCAGTTGGACGAGTAGAGCCACGGCAAAAACCACGCGCGGGTGGGATCCTACAGCGTCCCTAAAGTCGGCTGAGCGTTCACGCGTTCCGAGGGCGCCAAGCATTCCGATGGGTGTCTTGCCTTCGCGCCGCAATATCCAACTGACAATCGCCAGGCTTGCGTAGCCGAGCAAAACCGCCAGTCCCACAACATGGATTGGGGTAATCACATGCAAGGCGTGTACAGATTCAGGATACCGTTGTGCCGATTTGTGGCCCGGGGCCGCGTGTTACGGTAGAGTTAGCGAAACGGCGGGGCGAACTCAATAGGCATCTGACACCTAATTGCTCAGATCCGCGTGCCCCAGAGTCCGCAACATTGGCTTGTTATGTGGTCAATTTCCGCGCTCACTCCGCTTGGGCACCCAGATTTCCGGGTATGAGGTCCCACGAATCTCAGGAACCGTTGGCACTTGAGGAATTCGCTCGGTGGAGTGCCCGTAGCGCGCGCCATACGGCCATGAGTGAAATGCTGACGAGGAGGCCCAAGATTTTGAGCCAAAGAGCCAAGTCCCTCAGCATGGGTTCGACTCCTTCGTATAGACCTGTCGCCGGCGAAGGCACAAACAAGATTGAGACTACCAGGATCACGCCTGCGCAGCCCGCCAAGATCTGCATCGCGTACTTCTCGACTAGCTGGACTCGTTTGGGTAGACTCATGCTATTGCTTCGGTGAGTTCGGTCAGGATGTGGAGTCGGCCGAAGGATCACGAGCGCTTGGGAGCGCACAATCCGGCGCCTTTCTCGCTGCGGTCTCGCTTGACCACATAACAGCTACTTAGCGGCGAAGGACCGCCGGTCAATCCACATATTGGGCGGATCGAGGCTCGCAACGGTATCGCCATCTTTAGACTAAAGCATTGGCGCCGGCCTGCGCAATGGCAGTTAGACACCAAAACCGCCAGTCCTCACCGCCCTTCACGCTCCACATGAGTATCGGTCTTATTCGCTGGACCAGCGTGATATGAGGACAAGAGTGAGTCCCCAAACCGACTGAAGCGCCAAACCTCCCGCCGCTACTACCCCGCGTACGGGATTTACTCCGGGGCTGCGCCCCTCCGTCAGTCGCACTCGCAAGCTTCGCTTGCTCCTTGCTCGTGTGAACCCTACGGGTTCAATTCCCCCCATTCCCAAACATAGCGAGCCCCGATCCAGCTCAGTGCTGAATCGGGGCTCTTCTGTACCGCGTACGGGATTTGAACCCGTGTTACCGCCGTGAAAGGGCGGCGTCCTAGACCCCTAGACGAACGCGGCAAGTATGTAAGCTGCTTCTCGGGCCGGCAGCTGGGTGGGTGACCGAGGGGAATTGAACCCCCGACCTCCAGGGCCACAACCTGGCGCTCTAACCGACTGAGCTACGGCCACCGTGAAAGCGAACAGACGAGCAATATACCTTGGTCGGGAGCGCTCAGACAATGGCCCAACCCGCTCGGCTGATTGAGGATTCTTGAAATCGGTGCGAGGGACCGACCAAAAGAACGCCACGGGCCGCCGGGGGCTAGCGGATTACGGCCACCTTTCCGTAGGACGTTCCCTGTCCATCGTCCCCAACGGCCACCACCAGATAGACGCCGGACGGAACGCGCTTTCCGTTGCGATCCTTCCCATCCCATCGAATGCGTCCTCCCCGCGAAGCGAACGCCGCGACGGTGGACCCTCCGGGTGTGACAATGCGAACCTGCGCTGACTCGACCAACCCTTCGATGATCACCTCCTCATCCCCACGAACGGGGTTGGGATAGACGAAGAGGTCGCCGGCGCTGGTCACGGGTGCAATGGCGTCGCCCTGGTAGCTCAACAACCCCTGATCGGTGGCGAAATAGACGCGGCCAGTTTCGGAATCGATGGCGATAGACAGGACCTCATCCGAGAACAAGGGCGAATTGTCCTCGGAGAACTGCTGCACGAGGTCGTAGCCTCCTTCGACGGACTCGATGAGCCATGCCCCTTCCGAGGTGGCCACCCACAGCCTGTTGGCAGGGTCCACGGCCAGGTCATTGATCTTCAGGCCAAACAGCACGAAGGTCCCGCGGGACCGGTCGGCCCACTGCGGCCAGATGGCGCGTGCACTGGGGTCTCGGGCCACAATGCCGGTGTTGATGAAATAGGCCAAACCTGACTCGGTGCCGACCCACACAAGGCCATCCCTGTCTTCCTCCACAGCGAACACTTTGGGCGAAGGGAGTCCGAGCCCGGCCGCACCGGCCTGGTCAAAGAACCGAAACGAATCGTCGGACTGTACAGTGGGCGTGCTTCCGGTCTCCAGCACAATGAGGCCGCGGAAATCGGTCAGGCGATTCTCGTTCCGAATGATGATCCACTTCTGGCCGAACGAGTCTACATAGACCTTCCCGTAAGCGGTGGACCGCAGCGTGAGCCCATCGCCGACATAGGGATCGTATCCGAACCAACTCCCATCTGCCTGCCGAACGTGCAGCGGCTGCGGCGTCGCGCGGGTCGTGACCCAGAGGTTGTCATCGGAATCGACCTCGACACCACTGGTAATGACGAAATCCAGGGTTCCGGGCGCAGGCTGAAGCGATGCGTTGGCAGGCGTAAATCGGGTAACCTCTCCTTCCGGCGACACCTGGACCACGCCATTACCCTCGGAGCCCGCCCATCCGTTGCCCTGGCCATCCACGGCTATGCGGGTGAAGAAGCCCGTCCCAGACAGAGCGGCCTCCGTGTTGCGCGAATACGCAGTCCATCGCCCATCCGGCGCCAGGCGATGGAAACCGCCGCCCGCCTCGGCGGCGCCGGCTGCCCACAAGGTCCCGTCGGAGCCGACTTCCATCTCGGAGAACGATGACTCGATGGGGCCCTCCGGGGTGACGGTCTCAGCGATGGTGGCCTGACCGGCGCTGAAATCAAGCGAGACCGAAAGCAGGCCGCCGGCAGCGTCCCCGACCCAAGCCGAGGTGGCACTGGTCGGGACAATGCCGGTCGGATCCTGGAAGCCAGGAAGACCTACAGAGACTGCCTGACCACCGGTATCGACCATGAAGAGGTTGAACCGTTCGGTGCCGAACAGCCGCCCGTTCGCCGACGTCATGGAATACACGCCGGACGAGGACACGAACTTCCGCTCGTAGGCCCCGGCGCCCGTTCGCCGAAACAGGTCGAGCGTCGTACCGACGTAGATGGATGACTCAAAGGAGGCGAGGCTGAGCGCATCGTCACCGGATCCCATGAACCCGGCAGATTCATTGGACCACTGTGCGGGATCCTGCAGATTGCCCCCGAACATCGGAGCGTGGGCCAACCCTTCGTCGGTGGCTACCCATATCCGCAAAGCGCCGCCGGCATCGGCTGCCACAAGTACGTCGTTGGCCACAATGGCTGGCGAGAATGATCCGAGGCGGGTATAGGAATCCCGAACCTCGGTCCGCTCCGGGTCGAAGACCACGACACCAAAGTCAGTCGCGATCAGGAGCGAGTCGCCCCGGACAACAATGCGATTGATACCCCTGGAGGCAAACTGCTCGGCGCGCTCGATGTCGCGAAAGGAGGTGATAATTCCGGACGAGGTATCGAGCCTATCGAGGACCCCATCGGCATAGCCAACCCAAACCAGGCCACGATCCGCATCGGTGGCCAGCGTTCGGGTCTCCACGCTCGCGAGACCGTCAATCACAGAGAACCGCCTGATTTCGCCGCTGGACAGCGTATATCCGAACACGCCACCCTCGGTGGCAGCCCAGAGCTCGTCTCCACCGGACGCGAGGGCCAGCACTGAACGGAATGAAGTGTGGGCCTCCCAGCCCTCCGCCGAACTCTGCGCCGCGGCCGGCCGCAGCAACACGAGAGCCGCGACCAGTATCACCAGGCCTGGAATCAGTACCGCGCGTGAATCCCAGCGCTGCATCAGGCGCTCAGTTGTCTCAGCAGATCGACCATTTCGATGGCGCCGACCGCTGCCTCTGCACCCTTGTTGCCGGCCTTGGTCCCGGCCCGTTCAATGGCCTGCTCGATGGTGTCGGTGGTGATGACTCCAAAGATGACGGGTACGTCGGTCTGGCCCGCGGCCTGGCCGACGCCCTTGGCGGCCTCGCCTGCCACCAAATCATAGTGGGACGTGGCGCCCCGAATGACGGCTCCCAGCGCGATGACGGCATCGAACTTTCCGGAAGCGGCCATGCGACGCGCTACAAATGGGATTTCGAATGCGCCGGGGCATCGGGCCACGACTACGGAATCCATGTCAGCACCGTGGCGCCGCAGCGCATCCACCGCGCCCTCCAGCAGCCGCTCTGTGATGAACTCATTGAACCTGCTCACCACGATCCCGAATCGGGCACTTCCCGGGGTCAGTCTACCCTCTATCTCCTGCATGCGAAGCCATGTTTTTGACTGGCCCCCACACGCGATCTCGGCGGTCGATGTTCCATCAGACTGAGGGGGATAAACGACCACGGCCCGCCCTGCCAAGGCAGAGCGGGCCGCGAATGCGAGTCCCGGCGGGACTGGAGGTCAAGTGACAGGCCTAGGTGTCAATCTCCTTCTTCTTGAGAATGAACAGACCGTTGGATCCGCCCGTGACCACAATGGTGCCGCTCTTGAAGTAGGGATAGTTGCTCCAGGAGCCACCACCACCGCCCTGCGGCGAGGTATCGAAGTACGCAATCTCAACCGGCGCCGTGCGATTGGAGATGTCCAGCACGCGGAAGCCGGCTCCGTAGTTGGACTGGTACATGATGTCCCCCTTGATGTAGAGGTTGTGGTCCGTCTCCGTCGTGGTGGCCACATGCTCTCCGGCCAGGACCGGCTCATCCAGATCCGTCAGATCCCAGATCAGCGTCCGCGTGCCTTCGACCAGACCCTGGGGCTCATCACCCTCGTCATTCATGTAGAAGAAGCGGTGGTCCTCCGTGAGCCATCCCTGGTGGGCATAAGCCACGTTGGGGTAGGACGCGATGGAGATCGACGTTGGCGCGCTCTTGTCGGTCACGTCCGAAATCGAAAGCGCGGTCTCGTTGGAGCCGAGGCAAATCTCGCGACCGGAGTAGTCCGAGTCGGGGCCACGGTAGATGACGCACTGCGCATCATGCGAGTAGCCTGTGCCACGACGACCTGAGTTACCATCGGCGAAGCATCCGGCAAACTGAGGGTTGGCCGGCTCGCGGATGTCGATCATGTGCAGGCCGCCGCCGCAAGTTTCACCGCCGGAGCTGGAGCCCACGGAGTAGGCAAATCCGGTCTCCTCGTTGATGACGATGTTGTGGGCGCTCGCGATCTGATCGTAGTAGGCCGTCATCTCAAACTCCTCGGGGGTCCCGTCGAAGTCGCGAAGCTGGCGCAGATCAAAGACCTGCATCCCGTGCTGGTTGGCGCCGTCAGCCACGATGTACGCGTGATCCTTGTAGACCTTCATGTCGCGCCACACAGCCGGACGGGCCGTGTCAGTCAGCATGAGGCGGCCCAGGTAAACCGGGTTCTCGGCATCAGTGACATCAACAAACGAGGTCTGGTTGGTCAGTCCGACCAGCGCGTACTCGCGACCGGTTTCCGGGTCTTCCCAGCCCCAGATGTCGTTGGTACGAATGCCGCGATCAGCGCCAAGGTCTCCCATGTCCAGGAAGGAGAGCATGTTGACGTCCTTGCAGGGGAAGGCGCCGGCCTCGTCGGCCTCGCACTCAACCATCCCGCCTGTCACGGACTCGTAACCCTTCGGATCACGGTAGACGTAGTTGCCCTGCACCCACTCGTCGCCGGCAACGGAGAAGGGCACCGCGACGCCTGACCGGTTCTCCTGGCCTGTGGCGCCAATGACAGCTACCTGCTCACCGACGGCCATGGTTGCGCCAAACGAGGCGTTGGAGTCCAGGCCCTCGGCCGCAATCACGGAGGTTGACTGGATGCCATCCATGCCGACGGGGAAAGCATAAATCATCCCGCCGTTGCCTGTGGCACCGACATACGCCGTGTTGTTCGCAAAGTGAAGGGAGGAGCCAAACCGGGCTCCGGCCTCGGAGACGTACGGCGACATCCGCATGTCGAACTGCCAGCCTTCGCCCTGATTCCGGAACACAGCCACGGAGCCCATCCGGTTGTCGTGACCGGGCATTCCGACAGCGAGGTATTCGCCATCGACCATCATCAGCGCGCTGCCGGTTCCAGCGTTGGCTGAGGCGTAGGGCACATCGGCCGTGCCGTCAGACACCCACTCGTCGCCCTCATATTTGAACGTCCAGACCGCACCGGACCGCTCGTTGGCGAAGGACGAACTCACCGCTGCACGTCCGTTGGAGAGTGCCATCGAAGAGGGGAAGCCACGCAGGCCGCCTTCTTCTTCGACTTCCGGCGTCAGCGAGCCCTTCTTGGCCCAACCATCTTCGGTCCACATGTAGGCATGCACACTTCCGGCCGAGCGGAATCCGCCTCCGACAGCCACCAGCATGTGGTCACCATCCATTAGAACGGAGCCACCGAATCCATCGACATCCTCGGTCAGCGCGCCGCGCTCGGCCCAGGTGCCATCATCCATGCGTTCGAAGAAATAGACCGAGTTGGCGCCTGGAGCACCGACGGCCATCCAGTTGCCGCTGATCGAGGCCGATCGGCCGAAGCGGTCGCCAGCCATTCCGGCAGAGGCGGAAATTGAGCCGGTCTCGGCCCACATGCCGTCGCTGCCCATCTCGTAGATGTAGAGCGCGCCAGGGGAAAGATCGTTGCTGCTGCCGCCGGCTATGAGCTGGTCGCCGGAAACCGCAACTGTCGCGCCGAATTGCGCCATCGCCGGAGCAGCCACAAAGGCCAGCAGGGCGATCAAGGAAAAGAGCCTCTTCATCTTGGGGTGGGGCTTGTTGAAGGAAGGAAAGCACAGCAATGTAGGGAATTGCCGGGGCGCCAAATAGGGCCTCTGTCAGTGACCCAACCGCTTCTGGATCTGCGTCCAGCGCTCAGCCAGTGGCCCCATGGTACCAAACCGATCAAACTCAGCCTCCGACCGTCCGTGGAAGTCAGATCCTCCGGCTGTGAGCAGTCCAAACCGGTCCGCCAGGTTGCGGTAGTACTCTACAAGGGTACTGTCGTGGGAAGGATGCCAGACCTCCAAACCGTCCAGCCCGATTTCGAGCAAATGCCGGATGGTGCGATGGGCGGTCCAGTCCCCGGGGTGCGCCAGAAAGGCCAGCCCACCGGCCTTGTGAATGGCTTCCATCCATTGGGATGCAGAAATGGCTCGAAGCGGAACGTGGGCGTCAGCGCCGCGGGCCAGGTATCGATCGAACGCCTCGCGCATGTCCGACACGTGGCCGCCTGACATCAGCGCCTGGGCCACGTGCGGTCTGGTCATCACCGTCCCGGCGGACTCCTCAACCTTCTCCCAATCCAGTTTCACGCCGAGTCGCTGGAGCTTCCCCACTATTTCCCGGCCGCGCTCCAGTCGCGCGGACTTGACCGTCTCAGTGAGTGCGTTCAGCGCAGGATGGCGAGGATCCACTCCGATTCCCAGCAGGTGAACGTCGTCGTGGGGGGTCCGGCCGGAGGCTTCGATTCCGCCGATTAGCGTGACGCCTTTGGATTCGGCCGCCTGGCGGAGCTCCTCCGTGTAGGCTTCTGTGGTGTCGTGGTCGGTAATGACCAACCCTGTCAACTGCTTCTCCGCTGCCAGCGCAACCAGTTCCCCCGGGTCCAGCTTCCCATCCGACACCGTCGTGTGGGCGTGCATCTCAATTCGAACTCGCGCAGTCATGCAATCCTGTCTTGGACCGTGGGTACATTACTGGTGTTGGCCGCGCGATCCAAACCCATTCCTTGCGAAACAACGCCGTATGGATCACCTCTGGAGTCCCTGGAGAAAGGACCACGTAGCCGCGTGGGCCGGGATGTCGGCCGATGACAAGGGCTCGGTTTTCGAGGACATCGCTGCTTCCGACAAGGATGAGGACAACCTGGTGGTCTGGCGGGCCGAGCGATGGTACGTGGTGCTCAACCTGTATCCCTACAACAACGGGCATTGCCTCGTCGTCCCTTACCGCAAGGTGGACCGCTATACGGACCTGACCCCGGACGAACAGGCCGAACTGGCGAGCGTGCTCGATCACCTGATGCGGGCCCTCGAGCGGGCCTACGGACCAGACGGCATGAACGTTGGACTCAATCAGGGTGAAGCGGCGGGCGCCGGGATTCCCGACCATCTGCATGTGCACGTGGTCCCCCGCTGGACCTCGGACACCAACTTCATGCCCGCCACGGCCGGTGCCAAGGTAATCCCCGAGTCCCTGCAGTCCACTTGGACAAAACTGCGCGAGGCCCTCGCGGCAGAGGAGTAATGAGTTCAGTCGAAGAGCGCCTCGCACGGATCGACGCGTACGATTTTCGCGCCATCACCCCGTTCGTGCGATTCGGAACCGCCAGCGATCGGTACGCCGGATGGATCGGACAGATATACCCGGAAAGCTATCGCGACCGCATCAAGGGACGCTCGCGAAAACTGGGCGGCAAGACATTTCGCGAGGAGACGTTGCCTGTGGACTCAGTGGCCCACTACTTCGAGCACTTCGAGGTGTTGGAACTGGACTTCACCTTCTATCGCCCCCTCATCGAAGCCGACGGCCGCCCGGGGAGCAACATCAACACGCTCAGGAAATACGCCGAGCATGCACCTCCCCACGCCCGATTCCTTCTCAAGGCACCGCAGACCTACTTCGTTCGAACGCTCCGACGCGGCTCCCCTCCGGTATTCGAGCCTAACCCGGACTACCTGAACGCCCGCGCCTGCCACGACCATTTCGTGGATCCGGCTATTCGCGTCCTCGGAAATCGCCTTGAGGGCTTCGTCTTTGAACAGTCGTATGTGAGGCAGTCCAAGGGTCCCACGCCGGAGGCCAACGTCGAGGAACTGCGCCGCTTCTTCGGCGAACTCCAAAGCACCGTGCAGCCGCACATTGAACTGCGCTCTCCCCACCTGCTGGTCGAGCCCTATTTCCGGTGGCTGGAGGAGGCGGGCCTGGGATTTGTCTTCAGCCACTGGTCCTGGCTACCGCCCA
>JABDJZ010000607.1 GCA_013003255.1 Rhodothermales bacterium | reverse complement strand
CCTTATGACCGGGAGATCGACGCCACAGATACCGAAGTAGAAGCTGACGGGCGCGTCGTGCGAGACGATGCCGTCGTTGGTGTCATGGTCGACGGAAAGGCAAAGGCGGGATTTGGCACACCAAGTCGCAAACTGGAATTTTTCAGCCCGACGTTGCGCGATTGGGGGTGGACCGAAAAAGAATACACGTTGCCATGGACCCTCAAGAGCCATGTCCACCCCGATGAGATCGATATAGACAAGGGCGAAATGTTGCTCTTGCCCAATTTTCGGCTGCCAACGCTGATTCACACGCGAAGCGCAAACGCCAAGTGGCTCTACGAATTGAGCCACAAGAACCCCATCTGGATCCATCCGGTGGACGCGAACAGGCTGGGCGTGCGGTCAGGCGAACTCGTTCGCGTGACCACGCAGATCGGCTACTTCGTGGACAAGGTCTGGGTAACCGAAGGCATCAAGCCCGGTGTCATCGCCATGAGCCACCACCTTGGACGCTGGCGTCTCGAGGAGAACAGCGGTGTCAACAAGGGAGCGTCCAACCTGGTCAAGCTGCACGAAGAAGCAGGCGACACGCATCGACTGGAGGTGCTCCACGGTGCCGGTGCCTGGGAATCCTTTGACCCCGATACCAGCCGAATCTGGTGGGAAGACGTGGGGGTTCACCAGAACCTGACCCACGCCGTACATCCCGACCCGATTTCCGGCGCACACTGTTGGCTTCAAAAAGCCTACAACGTCAAAAAGGCCGAGCCTGGCGACAAACACGGTGACGTGTGGGTCGATACCAACAAGTCGATGGAAGCCTACCGTGAGTGGGTGGAATTGACGCGCTCGGCCGTTGACCATTCACCTGATGGTACCCGGAGGCCGTATTGGCTCAAGCGGCCCCTCAAGCCCGTCAAGAACGCTTATTCACTTCCTGAGGAGCCGTTCGGGAGATAGCCCCCCGTTGCGGCCCTGCCTTCTGAATCGGACCCATGTCTGAGACTAATAAATACGACGTGGTCATCGTCGGAGGCGGCACTGCCGGCCTCACCATGGCCGCCCGGCTTCGCCGCGCTCGCAAATCCCTCAACGTTGCCGTAGTCGATCCTTCCGAGAAGCACTACTACCAGCCCGTCTGGACCATGGTGGGCGGCGGAATCTTCGACCGCAGCGTTACGGAGAAGAACGAAAAGGACCTCATCCCCAAGGGCGTCACCTGGGTCAAGGATGCTGTGACCGGTTTCGCGCCGGATGCGAATCAAGTGACCCTCAAGAGCGGCGGTACGCTTGGCTACAGGCAACTGGTCGTCGCACCGGGAATCCAGCTCAACTGGAGCGCAATTCCCGGACTGGCAGAGGCCATCGGCAAGAACGGAGTCTGCTCCAACTACACGTACGACCTGGTCCCCTATACCTGGGAGACACTCAAGTCCCTCAAGGGCGGCAGCAAGCTCATCTTCACCCAGCCCTCGACCCCGATCAAGTGCGGCGGTGCTCCGCAGAAGATCATGTACCTGTCGGCCGATCATATGCGTCGGTCGGGCTACCTGAAAGACTCGTCGATCAAGTTCATGAGTCCCGGCACGGTGGTCTTCGGCGTCCCTGAATTCGAGCGTACGCTGAAGAAGGTCATCAAGCGCTACGGCATCAACTTCAACACGCAGACGGAACTCATCGCCATTGACGGCCCTGCCAAAAAGGCCACATTCAGGATCACCAATCCGGAAACCGGAGATCAGCACGAGGAGGACCATTCCTTCGACATGATCCACGTCGTTCCGCCACAGAGCGCTCTGGACGTGGTGCGCGAAAGCGCGCTGGCCAATGCCGAGGGCTGGGTGGACGTCGACCACGGAACGCTGCAGCACAACCGGTACCCCAACGTCTTCAGCCTGGGTGATTCGGCCGGAACGCCGAACGCCAAGACGGGCGCAGCCGTTCGGAAGCAGGCCCCGGTAGTGGTGGCAAGCATGCTGGCGGAGCTGGATGGCAAAACGCCTCCAGGAGGCTACACCGGGTATTCCTCATGCCCGCTGATCACCGGGTATGGCAAGCTGATACTGGCGGAGTTCGACTACAACAACCGTCCAATGCCCTCCTTCCCGTTTGATACCACCAAGGAACGGCTGAGCATGTACATCCTGAAGAAGCACATTCTTCCGCAGCTCTACTGGAAGGGCATGCTCAAGGGGCGGGCGTAGGTGACTTCCGAACGCCACGGCATTGCGCCGGCACTCAGTCTGCTGTCTGACGTCCTGGAAGCTGGACTGACGGGTCCGAATCGGGCACGACTCCGCTCGGCGGGTTTCGATGTGTCTGAGACTTCGGCATCGGATGACGAGATACTGGCGGCCCACCAGAGCCTGTTCGGATTCGCGGTACCCCCGTACGCGGGGGTGTTTCTCAATCCGGATGGACTCTCCGGTGGCGTCGCCGAGACGGAGGCCGTTGATCTGTTGCGAGGATTCGGGTTGAGCCCTGACCTTGCCGGAGACTCCCGCGAGCACGTCTCGGGGCTGCTGAAGACGGTTTCTCTTCTGGTTGCGAAGGCGTCTCCGGAAGTCCTGAGCTCATTCATCGTGAGCAAGTGCCTTTCGTGGCTACCCGCACTTGGAATGGCGCTCCGGCGCGAGGGCGATTCCGAGTATGCCGACCTGTTGGATGTAGCGGTCGTGGTACTGCTTGAAATTGTAGGTCCGTCGGAAACGGTTCCGGAAGCGTTGGGCGCCGGTGTAACCCACGGGGCCTTCGCCACTGCCCTTCCTGACCGCGAGCCGCCACTGGCCGATCCCGGAACCGGTGTGAAGGACCTGGCTGGCTACCTGACCAGCCACCTGTTTACCGGCATCTACCTGGGCCGAGCCTCCGTTCGGCGCCTGACCCGGTCCACCGGCAGTCCCAGCGGTTTCGGGGGCCGTGCCCTGATGATGGGCAACCTGTTGAACAGCGCCGCATCGTACGGAGACCTGGATGCCATCCTGGACCAGCTACGGCAGGAGACGCAGGCCTATCGGGATGGCTGGGCGGAATGGGCTGAGCTGCATCCTGCCCTGGACGCCTGGGCCAAGCTCTGGACCGAACGCCTACATCGAACGGACGGGGTGCTTGAGACGGTCGGGATGGCGGTGGCCGCGGAACTCGAAGGAGCAGACCGGCCCTGAACTGCGGGCTACTCCAGGGTGTCGCCGTTGCCGGGTGACCCTTCCCACGACCGCTGCAGGGCATCCACGGCGCGGTGTACGGACAGGTAGAAGTTGTCCTGGCCGACCTCTCCCGCCAGACCGCTACTCTTCAGGACGTCAGCCACGCGACCCTTGACGCCGGCGATGGCGATGGCAATCCCATTCTCCCTCAGCGTGTCTACGATCTCTGACAACGCCTCGGCGGCGGTCATGTCGAGGTCATTGATGCTGGTGGCATCCAGGACCAGCGCGCGGGTACCGGGCGTGTTCTCGACGTAATGGAGAATGTGGTCCCTGATGTAGTCTGCGTTGGCGAAGCTGAACGATGCGTCAAATCGCAGGATGTACACGCCCTTGATGCGCTGCGTGTCCTCGCGCCTGTTCAGGGCCCGGTAGAGATCGGTACCTTCCAGTCGACCCAGCTCCACCATGTCCGGACGGGTGATGCGGAACATGATGGCAATAATGGACGCGACAATGCCAGTCAGTATGCCCTCCTGGATCCCGACCAACAGCGTCACACCAAAGGTGGTCACCGCAATCCATCCATCAACCTGCTTTGACCGGAAGAGGTCTCTGATTTCTTTCCAGTCCACCATCCCGAATGCGGCAACCATGATGATGGCGGCAAAGATGGGAATGGGCAGGTAATGGAACGCGGGCGTCAGGAAGAGCAGCGTGACCGCTACCAAAAGCATCGCAAACAGGTTCGCGAGAGAAGACCTCGCGCCGGCGCGGTCCGCAACGGCCGTCCTCGAGAAGCTTCCCGAAACCGGAATGCTGCGGAAAAAAGACCCAATCAGATTCATGGCCCCCACGGTGATCAACTCCCGGTTGGCGTCCAGACGGTAGCCGTTCTTGCGGGCGAATGTCTTGCCGAGCGAGATCAGGGTCGTGAACTGGATGAGCGCCAGGGCCACGGCGGTCGGGACCAGATCACCAATGAGGCCTAGTGATGACCGGGGCACCTGAAAGGCAGGTAGTCCGTGTGGTATCTCGGCCACGATATCTACGCCACTTCCGTCCAGCTTCAGCTGCCACACAATCAGCGTTCCCGCAACTACAGCAACCAGGGCCGAGGGTATTCCCGGCTTCCATCGCCGGAGGAGAATCAGAAGCGCGATGGCTCCGAAGCCGATGGCGGACGAGATCAGGTGCGCACCCGAAACGAGTGCCCCCACATCGTCAACCAGGCGCCACAGCGTGGGAAGTCCCTCGAGATCCGCGCCAATGAGGCCCGGGACCTGGCTCAGGCCAATGGTAATGGCGGCTGCCGATGCAAACCCGGAGATGACCGGCCTGGAAAGGAGGGCTACCAGAAATCCGAACCGGGCCACACCCAGCGCAATCTGGATGACGCCTGTCAGGCCCGCCAGCACCACAGCTGCGGCTACGAACTCCAGGCTGCCCCGCTCGGCCAGCGGGGCGATAGCGGCCACCACAATAAGTGAATCAATGGCGACGACACCTGCGGCCACCTGGCGCGAGGTACCCAACAGGGCGTAGATGCCCAGCGGTACCAGGGAGGCGTACAGCCCATAGACCGGTGGAACGCCGGCCAGGACCGCATAGGCCATGGCCTGCGGGATCACCATGACCCCGACCGTCAGGCCGGCGACCAGGTCACCCTTCAGCTGAGCGCGATTGTACGGGGACGGTAAGCCCGCGATCATGGACATGGACACACCCCTCGCCGGTCACCTCCGGCGGAAATGGAAAGAGCGCCCCCTGTCAACCAGGCGGCGCTCTCCAGAAATCCAGTGTGGTAACGGATCAGGTCTGCGCCGGAGCCCAGGAAATGCAGTATCCGTTCGGGGCGATGGGGCCCTTCAGAAGATTGCAGCCACCACAGGCAGCGCCTTCGGCGGCGGCCAGGTAGAGCGAGCAGTTCAGGCAGTTCTTTTCCGGGTCGGGCGTGACATCGACGTACTGCAGGGAATCCCGCATCGCGATTTCTTGCTCCGTCAGGCCGGTCGTGTCCATGCATCCCTCTGCGGGTGCGGCTGCTGCGGGAGCCTCTGCGGCAGGTTCCGCCGACTCTCCACCGCCACATGCGGCGAGGACGGTGCTGGCGCTGATTCCAATCGCGCCTGCTGCCGAGAAACGCTTGAGAAAGTCCCGACGGCTTTGGGCTTGGGTATCCATAGGTAGGGTGGGTTGTGAATCTGTGGAATATAGGGAGGGGGACATTACGCAATTGGACTCCATCGCTCGGATGAGGGTCTCACGGACCAGAGCCTTCCATCAAGGGATGGACGGCCGAGTGCACGTCCGGGAACGTGTGTGGGCCGTGCTCCGGAGGCAGGCAGCCGCCGAGAATCAGCGCGTCCCGCACCGGGCCCTTGACGCCCACGAAACGGGTCGAGATGCCCCGCTCTTCCAGGAGTCGTACGAGCTCCATCAGGCGGTGCTCTGCGGTGGTGTCCACGTGGTTGACCGAGTAGAAGTCCAGTACAACGTGCCGTACCGGAGACTCCTCTTGGCCCGATTGCCGTGCATCGTCGATCAACTCAAGGACCTGGTCGACGATGAACTCGATGTTTGCGAAGTAGAGGGAGGCGTCCACACGATACACCAGAACGGAGGGATCCGTCAGCGCATCCGGATTGCGCTGGATGTTGCGATACGTCGTGGTGTCCGGCAGGCGACCCAGCACGGCCGTATGCGGCCTCGAAGAGCGGTAGACTACAAGCATGAGGCTGACTACCACGCCCACCATGATGCCGATTTCGACGCCTGCGAAAAGGGTCAGGACCAGGGTCAGGGCAGCCAGGAGAAACTCGAGCTTGCTCATTCGCCAGAGGCGTCGGAACTCGGCCCCATCCACGAGGCCGGATACCGCCACGAGAATGATGGCTCCGAGGATGGCCTTGGGCAGATGATAAAAGGCCGGAGTCAGGAACAGCAGCACCAGGCCAACCACAATCGCTGCGACCAGTCCTGCAACGTTTGTCCGGGCACCGGCCTGTTCATTGACGGCGGTCCGGCTGAGGCCACCGGTTGTCGGGAACGCCTGGGCGAAGAACCCGGCGATGTTCGCCAGGCCAAGCGCTCGCAGCTCTGCACTGGGATCGATCTTGTAGGAGTGGCGATTGGCCATCGACTTGGCGATGGCGATCGACTCCATATAGCCGACCAGGCCGATAACGAGTGCCGAGGGGGCCACGAGTCGCACGTCGGCGAAGCTGAAAGCAGGCGCACCCAGTTCAGGTAGTCCTGCGGGTATCTCTCCGATGATGGACAGGCCGGTCAGCGAATCCCGCAGCAGCCAGGACACGGCTGTTGCTGCCACCACCACGACCAAGGCTCCCGGCCACCGGCGGTTTACCCGCCTGAGGATCAGGAGGATGGCGATGCCAAGCACCCCGAAGGCCACAGCCTGTAGATTGGCCTCGGGTACGCGTCCGGCGAGCTCGGTGATTGTGCTGATGAAGTTGTGGCCGGACTCCACTGGCACGCCGAGCACGTGCTTGAGCTGGCTGGATCCGATGATCAGCGCTGCTGCTGCCGTAAACCCCGTGAGCACCGGGTGGGACAGGAAGCTGGCCAGGAACCCGGCCTGGGCAAGGCCAAAGGCGAGCAGGGCAGCACCACTGACCAGGCTGAGCGTGAGCGCGAGCGCCACGTAGCGGTCCGCGTCGCCACCTGCAAGGGGCTCGACGGCGGTTGCAACGAGCAGGGAAATCATGGCCACCGGTCCCACCGCTAGGTGCCTGGACGTCCCGAAAAGGGCGTACAGTACCAGTGGGATAAGGCCGGCGTAGAGCCCGTAAATGGGCGGTAGTCCGGCCACCAGCGCGTAGGCCATTCCCTGGGGCACCAGCATCACGCCGACCGTCAGGCCGGCCTGGATGTCTGCGCGCGCCGCATCGCGACCATAGCCCGAGAGCTGGTCGACAAGGGGTACGGTTAGCCGCATGGCGTCTCCTGTCAGCCGGGGGCCCTTTCGGACCCCCGCTGTTTAGACTTACGCGGTGGCCTCGTCGGCCAGGGCAGGTCCGGTCTCGAAGGCGTTCTCCGCAATCCAGGGCGTAAAGTCCCCGTCGAGGAAGATCACATCGTGCCCGAGGCGCTGCAGCAGGGCCGCTGCCACGGAGCTACGGCCGCCGGTCATGCAGTGCAGTGCGTAGGTTTTTCCGGGCTGGACCTCGTCCCGGCGGACCCAGAGCCGCGTGTAGGCGATGTTCTGGGAGTCGGGGACCCGAGAGGCTTCCCATTCGGTCAGGTTTCGCACGTCCAGGATGGTGACACCTTCTGCCTTGAGCCGATCGATGTCGTTCATGTTGGCCCGTCGCATGGAGGTCAACTCGCCACCCTTTTCGCGGTACGCTTCCAACATGTCCGGCGTGGCATAGCCGACAATGCGGTCCAGCCCGATGCGGATCAGGTCGCGGACGGCCGTCTCGACATTGACTTCATCAATGATGAGGTAGATGTCCGTCTCGTCATCCACAAACGAACCGACAACGGTGTTGAAACTCTTGTTGAACGTAGCCAGAAGCGATCCGGGAAGGTGACCGTGGAGGTAGCCTTCGCGGTCCATCCGGGCGTCGATCACCGCAATGTCGGTCCGTCCGGCTAGTTCGCCGAGCTCGCCGATTGACATCAGGTGCGGATTGGGCAGGTCTCCGAGAACCCGCGGGCCCATCTTGTTATCGCGCTTCATCCGCGCGAAGTACATGGGAGGCTCGGGCTGACCATCAAGAATGGCCGCTACGAACTCGTCCTCGCCCCGAATGGCGGCCTGAATGGCACCGTTGAAACGGCGCTCATAGCCCACCGTGGTTTCCGGAATGGCTCCGAGGGCCTTCCCGCACGCGCTACCTGCGCCGTGAGCCGGCCATACCTGGAGGTAGTCATCCATTTCCAGGAATCGCTGTACGGAGTCGTAGAGCTTCCGCGCGGAAGGCTCCATCACGCCGGCCACACCGGCAGCGGACTCAAGCAGGTCGGGCCGTCCGAGGTCGCCAACGAACACGAAGTCACCGGAGGCGAGCCCGATGGGCTGGTCGGCGCCGCCTCCGAGGTCCGTGATGAGGTAGCTCAGGTGCTCGGGAGTGTGCCCAGGGCTGTAGACGGCGCGAAACTCAATGTTGCCGACGCGGAACGTATCACCGTCCCGGAGCATGGTGTGCGCGTAGTTCGAATCAATCAGCCATTCGAACTTCCAGTCTTCGTCGCCTTCGTCGGAGGCGTAGACGTGAACGCCACGCTCGGCGAATTCGCGTGCGCCGGACAGGTAGTCTGCATGGATGTGGGTGTCGGCGACGCCCACGATCTCGAGGCCGTTCTTCTCCGCAATGCGGATGTATCTGTCGATGTCCCGCTCGGGATCGATCACCAGGGCTTCCCCGGTGGCCTGGCAGCCTACGAGGTAGGCGTACTGAGCGAGTTTCTCGTCTTCAATCTGTCGGAAAAACATGGTCTTTTCTGTCTCTGCTAGTGCGGAAGGTGCGGTCGGAGGGCCCCGTAGGCCCAGGTCCCCAGGACGGCGGCGACAACGGCGGGTAGCATCACCCAGATGCCGTTGCCAATCAGTGCGAACATCGGACCGGGACAGGCGCCCGTGAGCGCCCAACCGAGGCCGAAGATGGTCCCGCCAAGCCAGTAGCGGGTCCCGCTACCCATGTTCTTGGGGGGAATGTTGATAGGCTGCCCATCCAGGTCCCGGGCACCCTTGCGCTTGATGAGCTGGACGGAAATCAATCCGACGATGATGGCGGCACCAATGATGCCGTACATGTGGAAGGCCTGGAAGCGGAACATCTCCTGGATGCGGTACCAGGAAATGGCCTCGCTCTTGGTAAGGACGATGCCGAAGTAGACGCCAATGAGGAGGTAGAGCCCCAGGCGGCGGGTGTAGGCAGGTTTATTCATGTCGGACCTCCTAGAGCAGCCAGGGTAGAACAAAGAAGGTGGCGATTAGGCCACCGGCGAAGAATCCGATCACTGCAATGAGTGATGGGAGTTGGAGGTCGGAGAGGCCGCTGATGGCGTGTCCGGATGTACATCCACCCGCATAGCGTGACCCGAAGCCAACCAGGAATCCGCCTCCTACGATCATTATCAACCCGTTGACGGTTGACAGCCCCTCAAGCGTGAAGATGCTGTCCGGCGCGAGACCGTTGAATTCCGTGATGCCGAGAGCGCTCATGTCTGCGATAGCGGCATCCGAGAGGGCTATCGGATCTCCCGAGGAGAGGAAGAGCGCGGCTATGGCGCCGCCGACCAGGACGCCGACGATCATGGTCATATTCCAGATGCCTCCGCGCCAGTCATAGTTGAAGAACTCGGCTTTTGTCGGAACGGCCGCAGCGCACATGTGCCGCAGGTTCTCTGAAACGCCGAATTGCTTGCCGCCCGCAAGGAGCAGCATGGGGACTACGAGGCCAATGAGGGGCCCGGTCACATACCAGGGCCAGGGCCCGGTTAGAAGTTCCATCATGTCGTCACCAGTGGAGTGTCAACGCAAGGTCGAGAAACGGGGTCAATCGAACCACGAATATCACGTTGTACTATCTTGTTATAACAAGTTCCCGATACCCCGCATCACGTGGTTGCGCGCAGGTCTTTGAGCTGAAGTTGCAGGGATCGGGTTCCATTCCATCGATTCTCGGAGATGGTGTAGGCCATGTCGATGGGACGGCGTCCGTCCATCGCGCTGGAAATCTCCTCGAACCGGTCCCCCATGCGAAACCCGATTACCTCGCAGCTCGGAGAGTCGCCATGGCGTGCCCGAAACTTCAGGTGATCCCCGGACTGCCCCAGAAGGCGTGGCCGAGACGCCACGGTGACGTGGCGGCTCATGAACACGGGTGGATCATTCTCGGCACCGAAAGGCTCGAACTGCTCGAGGACCGCCCAGAATCGCGCATCGACATCCGCAAGCGGAAGTTCGGCGTCAATCTCCAGGGTCTTGCGACCCGCGCCGCGGTGGCCCATGTCGAGGACTGCCTGTTCGAAAGCGTCCTGAAAGGCTGGAACGCCGGATGGGTCCAGAGCCAGTCCGGCGGCGTAGTCGTGGCCGCCAAACGTCGTGAGCAGTTCGCTGCAGGCAGCCAGAGCTTGGTAGACGTTTACCGTGTCGATTGAGCGTGCAGAGCCCTTGGCCAACCCGTTTGAGCCTCCCAGGAGCACAGTCGGTCTTTGAAGGCGGTCCACAAGACGGGCCGCCACAATGCCGAGAACGCCCAGATGCCAACTCTCATCGTAGAGGACAATGGTGGACCGTCCCGCTTCCAGAAGCGCTTCGGCACGCTGTTCCGCAGTTTCAAGCAGGAGCCGGTCCAGCGCCTTTCGCTCTGTGTTCACCCGCTCCAACTGACGAGCTCGCGCGGTGGCCTCCGGAATGTCTTCGGCCAAAAGCAGCTTCACGGCCCGCTTGGCGTCACCAAGGCGGCCGGCAGCATTGATTCGGGGGCCCAGAGCAAACTGTATCGCCCGCGTGTTACACTCGCCAAGGTTGACGTTGCCCTCCTCGGCCAGGTACTTGATACCCAACCTCGGCTCCGCGCGGATGCGCTCAATCCCTTGTCGAAGCAAGACGCGGTTCTCTCCTCGCAGCGGTACGACGTCCGCGGCGGTAGCCAGGGCTACCAGGTCGAGATACTGCCCGACCGAGTCAGGGTCATCTCCGAGCAATTCGGCAACCCTGGATATCAACTTGAAGGCAACCCCGCAGCCACAGAGTTCCTTGAACGGATAGCCGCAGTCCGCACGCTTGGGGTCCAGCAGGGCGTTGGCGTCCGGCAGGGTCGCGGGCGGGGTGTGATGATCACAGATCACGACATCGATACCCTTTCCGCGTGCGTAGGCCACCTCTTTGACCGCGGTCACGCCACAGTCGATGGCGATCATCAACGAAGCACCAAGTTCGGCCACGGCGTCGACGCCCGATTCACAGAGTCCATAGCCGTGTTTGAAGCGGTCTGGAATGAAGTAGGCGGCAGGCACCCCGTGATCCCGCAGGAAGTGCGTCATCATCGCCGTGGAGGTGGTCCCATCCACGTCGTAGTCCCCATACACGACAACACGTTCCCGGGCCCTGACTGCACGCGCC
Organism: Rhodothermales bacterium; assembly: GCA_013003255.1. Classification (GTDB taxonomy): domain Bacteria; phylum Bacteroidota; class Rhodothermia; order Rhodothermales; family UBA10348; genus JABDJZ01. The sequence continues at coordinate 339 of JABDJZ010000607.1, read as the reverse complement.
ACACGATCCGCGGCAGCCTCCATGTCCGCCATGAGTGTGGGTGCGTGGAGCGCCTCGCCGCCTCCCCTGAAAAAGGTGCGTGCTTCGTCGAAGGAGCGAACCCCACGAAGCCACAGCGCGCGGGTCAGGGAAACCGGCAGATTGTTCAGGGCCCGGCTCAGTTCTTCGACCTCGCGCTCCGAGGTTACAGGCCTCACAATCCAGTCGAAATTGCCCATCGGGGAGTTCAGTAGCAGATGAAGCCGCGCGGGCCGTGTAGAAAGGTCAAAAAGAGGTGCACCGTGCGCTAAACGTAGGGCATTCGTCGCCGATACAGAACGGGCCACCGCTCAATTCCCC
>JABDJZ010000278.1 GCA_013003255.1 Rhodothermales bacterium | reverse complement strand
CTCGGGTCGGTGGCCTACTGGGCTTCCGCACCCAACTACGTGCTGCTTTATAGCGGCATGGACCAAGCCGACACGGGGCAGGTCATCGAGTCGCTGCGGTCGCGCGGCGTCGAGTACGAACTCCGTGACTCCGGAAACGCCATCTACGTGCCCGAGGAGCAGGTCTATGAACTCCGCGCCTCGCTGGCCCAAACCGGCGTGGTATCGGACGGTGCGCCCGGATATGAGAAGATCTTCGGTGGTGGCACGCTGGGACAGACCAAGGTCATCATTGACATGAACATGCGGCGAGCCCTGGAAGGGGAACTGTCGCGGTCGATCACCAGCCTGCAGCAAGTGGACCTTGCGCGCGTCCATCTGGTCACGCCGGAGCGATCTGCATTTCGGGAAACGGCCGTTCCGCCGAGTGCCTCCGTGGTCCTCAAGATGACCCGCGGAGCTGGCCTCTCCATTACCCAGATCGATGGAATCGCCGCGTTGGTTGCGGGCGCTGTGGAAGGCCTCGAGCAGTCCGACGTCACGGTGATCGACACTCAGGGTAACGTCCTCTCCTCCGGCAACGACGAGGAAGACCAGTTCGCAATGTCCTCCACGCAGCTCGAGGTCCAGCGGACGGTGGAGCGCGACCTGGTCGGCAAGGGACAGGACATGCTCAATCGCGTGCTGGGAGACGGCAACTCCATCGTTCAGATCTCCGCGTCGCTTGACTTCAGCCGGATGGTATCCAACCGGGAGCTTATCGATCCGGAGAGCGCCACGGTAATCTCCGAGGAGAAGATTGACGAACGCCTGACCGACGTGTCCGGGGCCAACTCATCGGTCCGAAACTACGAGATGAGTCGGACCACCGAGACCCACGAAAAGAGCGTCGGGACCATCCAATACCTGACCGTCTCCATCATCCTCAACAAGCGGGCCCTCCCTGTCCCCGAGGATGCCGAGGAGGGTACCGAGCCGATCTACTACGAATACACCCAGGCCGAACTTGACGAAATCGAGGCCCTGGTACAGAATGCCGTTGGCTTCGACGCCGAGCGTGGTGACCGTATCACCATCAGTCAGCGCGCTTTTGCTGACGAGGGCCTCGACCCCATCCTGGCCGAGTTCCATGCGATGGAACAGTCTGATCGGATCACCTCCTACTTCCGCTACGGACTTATTGCCCTGGCGCTGGTCCTGGCCTTCCTGCTCGTGCGCCGCGCCGGACGGCAGGTCACGGAGTTGCGGACCACCGGCTTCGAAGGCCGGCTGGACGGCGGCGGTTACTACGACAGTCAGGGCAACCTGATTGGCGTCCCGAATCAGGACCGGCTGTCCGGTGGCGTGGCTCCGGGCCACACGCTGGCCAGCGGTGGCGGCGACGGCATGAGCATCGATGATGCCTTCCTGGGTGACCTGTCTGATGAAGAGGCCGCCCTCCTCCATGCCGACCGGCAACTGGCTTCAGGTGGCGCCGGGGGTGACCCCGACATGTACGCCGAGAAGCTGGACATCCGTCCCCGAAGCGAGGACCCCCTGTTTGATCAGGTCCGCCAATTTGTCTCCGAGTCGCCGGAGGATGCCGCAGGCGTGATTCGCCAGTGGCTGAGTGCCGACTCGCGTGCCCGTTCCCTCTAGCCCACCACCCCCAATGAGCAACACAACTCCTGACCAGATGGATGGCCTCACCAAGTCGGCCATTTTCCTGGTGTCTCTCGGTGTAGAGACCGCTTCCCAGGTACTCCAGCAACTGGACGAACGGGAGGTCGAGAAACTCTCGATTGCCATTTCCTACCTCAAGAGCGTTTCCGCCGACACCGTACGCGCGGTGTTCCAGGAATACGTCGAGATGGGCAACACCAACCGCATCATCGGAACAGGCGGCGCAGCGTTTGCGCGCCAGGCCGTGGCTTCTGCCCTCGGGGACGAACAGGCCGAGGCCATGCTATCCAAGATGGAGAAGCAGACAGGCGGCTCCGGCTTCCAGATGCTCAACAACATTGAGAACTCGCAGCTGGCCGGCTTCCTCCAGAGCGAGCACCCCCAGACCGCGGCCCTCATCCTCTCGCACGTCTCTGCACGCAAGGCGTCTGAAATCGTGGCCCAGTTGCCTCCGGAGCAGCAGGAAGAAGTTGTGTTTCGACTGGCCACCATGGGAAAAACCTCTCCCGCTCTCGTTGAAGAGATCGAGGGAGTCCTTCGTGAGCAGGTCGGCTCCGTCCTGGGTGCCGAGCTGAGCACTTCCGGTGGTGTCGAACTGGTCGCCGAGATCCTCAACTACTCGGCAAGGACCACCGAGCGTCAGATCCTGGATTCCATTTCCGAACGTGATCCATCCCTGGCCGGCGGTATCAAGGCCCTGATGTTCACCTTCGACGACCTGATCAACGTCAGTGGCAGGGACATGCAGAAGCTGCTGTCACAGATTGACCAGCGCGACCTGATCCTGGCCCTGAAGGGCAGCACGGATGAGTTGAAGGAGATGCTGATGAGCAACGTCTCCGAGCGCGCCGCAGCCGGAATCTCCGAAGAACTTGAACTCCTCGGGCCCGTCAAGATGTCCGAGATCGAAGAGGCGCAGCGACGGATCGTCGAGGAGGCGCAAAACATGGAAGAGCGCGAAGAGATTTCGCTCGGTCGCGAGAGCGCAGACGAAATGGTGCTCTGATCCATGGCCCGCATTCCTGCCTCCCACATTTCCGATAACCCGACCGGAACCGGTGACCACTCGGCTTCCCGTCGCGTGATCAAGTCCGGCCGCCTGGGGCTTCCCGCGGGGCGCGTCCTCATCGGGGCACCCAGCCGGGCAGCCGAACCCGCGCGCGTCGAACATGGGGTGCAGCCAGCCCCAGCTGCGGCTGTCAACGGCCCCAGCGTAGAAGAGCTGCAACAGCGACTCGCCTCCACGCAGCGCAGCATGGAGCGAAGAATCGCCAAGGAAGTCGCCGAGGCGCGCGAAGCTGCTCTCGAAGAGGGCTTTGCCAAGGGCCAGGCGGCTGCGACCGAACATCTGGAGACCGAACGGCAAGCCCTTCTAAAGGCAGTCGCGGGAGTCGACCGCGCCTGGGAGACCCTCTCGGACAACTGTGAGCCGCTTCTGGCCGAACTGGCCTTCAAGATGTGCGAATCCATTCTGCAGTCTCCCCTTCCGGAGCAGCTCCGCACGCTCTCTACAGGCGCACTGAGTGATGCACTCGAATCCCTCTCCGACAGCAAGTCGGTGCAGGTGTCGCTGCATCCCGCCGATTACATGATGCTTGACGAGTCCGGCGTGCTGGTTCCACTGACAAGGAACCATCCCAACATTGTCTGGCGCACCGACGCCTCGCTGGAGCGGGGTGACTGGGAAGCCAGTTCCGATGAGGCCGTGATTCGCCGCGTCGCCCGAGAGCTCCTTGCAGATTTGCGCGGCCGCCTTTCGCACCTTGACGGGGAGGAAGGCTGATGTCATTCCTTGCATCCTGTATCGAACAGGTCGTCACGGAGCCCGTGGAGGCACAGGCGTATGGCCGGGTCTCGTCAGTTGTCGGCATGCTCATCGAGGCCTCTAACCTGAACGCTGCACTGGGCGATCTCTGCGAGATCCAGGACATTCCCGGCGGCCCCGTCCGCATGACTGCTGAAGTCGTTGGACTGCGTGGGGCTACCTCCCTCCTGCTCCCCCTGGGACGCTCCTCCGGCCTGACGTCGGGCCATCTCATTCGACGATCCTCGAATCCGCTCACCGTAGCCGTCGGTGAAGGCCTTCTTGGCCGCGTGGTCGATTCGAATGGCAAGCCCATCGACGACCGTGGTCCCATCCAGACCACGGCCGAACAACTGGTGCATGCGGATCCGCCTCCGGCACTCCGGAGGCACATGATTTCCCAGCGGCTTCGGACCGGCGTCCGATCCCTGGATGCATTTACCGCGCTCGGCAAGGGTCAGCGAGTGGGCATCTTTGCCGGATCCGGCGTGGGCAAGAGTTCCCTCCTGGGCATGATTGCCAGGGAGGCCGAAGCAGACATCAACGTCATCGCCCTCATCGGCGAGCGAAGCCGCGAGGTTCAGGAGTTCATCGTAGACAACCTCGGAGAGGAAGGTCTGCGAAAGTCCGTAGTCGTGGCCGTGACCGGAGACCAGGCGGCCATGAGCCGTGTCAAGGGTGCCTTCGTGGCAACGGCCATCGCCGAGTATTTCCGGGACCGTGGCAAGAACGTGCTGCTGATGATGGATTCGGTGACCCGGGTCGCCATGGCGCAGCGCGAGATCGGCCTTGCCGTCGGAGAGCCGCCAACCACGCGCGGGTACACGCCCAGCGTTTTCAGCATCCTTCCCCAGTTGCTCGAACGGGCCGGACCCGGGACCAGCGGTTCCATCACAGGTGTGTTCACGGTACTGGTGGATGGCGATGACATGAACGATCCCGTGGCTGATGCTGCCCGAGGGATTCTCGACGGACACATTGTCCTGAGTCGAAAGCTTGCGCACGCCAACCACTTCCCCGCCATCGACGTCCTCCAGAGCGTGAGTCGCGTCATGCCCCGGGTTTCAAGTGGCGAGGCCGTCACCGCGGCTGCCAACGCCCGATCTCTACTGGCCGGCTACAACGAGGTCGAAGACCTTATCCGGGTTGGTGCCTACGTCTCCGGTTCCGATGCCAGAGCAGACCGGTCCATTCGGGCGCACGAGGTACTCCGCAAGTTCCTGACCCAGGGCCTTGACGAGGTCCCCGAGGTCGACCCCCAGGAAGCACTCACGGGTCTGCTGAGGGAAG
>JABDJZ010000265.1 GCA_013003255.1 Rhodothermales bacterium | reverse complement strand
CCTCCTCTCCGGCGCCTTCACCGGCAACCTGGGGACCTTTGTCTTCACGCCCGATGGGACCTCCATCCTTCTCAACGGACTCCACAGGACCAACCGAAACCTCTACCGCCTGGACGTGACCACCGGTGATCTCGAACAGATCACACAGGTCACCGGCAGCCTGGACGTCCGCGCGTTTTCCAAAGACCGTTCGAGGATGGTGTACAGCTTCTCGAACACCGAGACGCCCCCGGACCTCTACGTCTCACCGACCGCCAGACTGGACCCCGTCCGGCTCACCGACCTGAACCCGCTGGTCCGGGACAGCCTGCTGTTAGCCACGGCCGAACTCCGTCGCTGGGACAGCACGGATGGGACCGAGATCGAGGGTCGACTGCTGCTGCCGCCGGGTTTTGATGGATCCGAAGCACCGTTGCTCCTCCACATCCACGGCGGACCGGCCGGCGTATTTACCAACCGCTTCAGCTACCGGGACCACGTTTGGGCAGGCCTTGGCTACGTCCAGTTGATGCCCAATGTCCGTGGCTCCTCGGGATACGATGACGCCCTGCTCCGGGGCAACATGCGTGACATCGGTGGCGGCGATTATCAGGACCTCATGACCGGCGTGGATGCCATGATCGAGGAAGGTCTGGCTGACCCGGAACGCCTGGCGGTCAGAGGCTGGAGTTATGGCGGCATCCTTGGAGGCTGGACCATCACCCAGACCCACCGATTCAAGGCCGCGTCGGTTGGCGCAATGGTCTCGGACTGGACCAGCGAGTACGGTCCTGGATTCAACTATGACGTCAGCCGCTGGTATCTGGGTGGGACGCCCTGGGAGAACGCTGAGTTGTGGCGCGAGCGTTCACCGCTGACCCACGCTCATAAGGTGCGTACGCCCACGCTCATCATTCACGGCATGAACGACACCACGGACACCGAGCCGCAGTCCATGATGTTCTTTGCTGCGATCCGGGATGGAGCCGGAGCCCCCGTCCGCTACATCCGCTTCCCGCGGGAGCCTCACGGTTTCCGTGAACCCCGTCACCAACGAACCCGAGACGTCGAAGAAATCCGCTGGATTCACGAGCGCATCTCGGGGGGCGACTGGACTCCGTGGACGCCGCCCACGAAGCCAGCGGCCGCCAAGGCAAAACCCGCCACCGACTGAGCATGCCTCAGACCTACGTTGTCAGTGACTGGCACCTTCATCACCACAACATTCTCAAGTTCTGCCCGAATCGGCGCGAGTTGTTTGACGGAGTCGAGGAGATGAACGCCGGGCTTGTGGAAGCCGCCGTCAACACCGTCTCGCCGGGGGACACGCTCTATTTCCTCGGTGATCTCACCTTTAGAATCGGCACCAGAAAGGACGAGGTGCTTGAAGCCCTTCGGCCCCTTGCCGACAAACTGGGCGCGTTTCACTGGATCGTGGGCAATCACGATGAACCAACCCGGATGCCGCAGGTCGCAGCCCTCTTCGACTCTGTGGTTGACGCGGTGCAGTTTCGCATAGGGGGTCGACAGGTGTACCTTTCCCACTATCCGCTGGAGGTCGCTCCGCGGGATCGCCTGCGGTTGGCTTCCATCCATGGGCACCACCACGGCACGGTGGACAGCCCGCCGGGAAGGGTGGATGTGAGCATCGATGCGCTCTATGGCGATCGCGAACACTTTGACCCGGACTATGCCGGAGCCCCCATTACGCTCGAAACCGCACTGGATCTGGCCGGCCTGGATCTGCGTGCCCCCTATCCTGGCTCAGGCAAGGCCATAACATAGCACGAAGGGCCGGCCACCAAGAGGCAGCCGGCCCTTCGCTACAACAACTATCGCAATAGGACTAGTTGCCCGGCAGGAGGACTGAGTCAATCACGTGGATCACCCCATTGGAGGCCTCGATATCAGCCTGCAGAAGCGTCGCTCCATTGATGAGGACTGTCCCGTCCACGATCTCAATGGAGATCTCACCGCCCTGGACCGTGGTGGCAGAAGTCAGACCCAGCACCTGCTCGGAGGTCACCTCCCCGGCAATGACGTGGTAGGTCAGGATATCCACCAGCTGGTCCTTGTTGTCGGGCTGGAGAAGGGACTCGACGGTACCGTCCGGAAGTGCGGCGAACGCGGCGTCAGTCGGGGCAAACACCGTGAAGGGGCCCGGGCCCTCCAGCGTAGCCACCAGGTCAGCGGCCTGAACGGCAGTAACCAGCGTATTGAAATCATCGGCCTCAACAGCCGTTTCCACGATGGTCTTGGCGACGATCATTTCGTCATCCATTTCGCTGTCGTTGGAGTCGCATCCAGTGAGCGGGACGAGTACAAACGCCGCCAGGGCGAGCGCGGAGAAGAAGCGGGTCATGGTAGAATTTCTGGTAAGTCATATGATTGTGCCGGGCGAGCCCCGACGCTCGAATAATCGTTGTAACAATCATTACCTTCCACTCGCTTCAGATAACCGGCGTTGGCCCGCGACAGCAGGATGAGGATTAACCCCGAGACCATAGCTTTCATCACCGACCTCGCGGCCAACAATGACCGGGATTGGTTCGCGGCTCACCGATCGCGGTATGACGAGGCTCTGGAAAACGTCAAGGCCTTCGGGGAAAGCCTGGTATCCCGGATGAATCGGGCCGACGACATCGAACGTCACCGCCACTACCGGATCTACCGGGACGTCCGCTTCTCGAAAGACAAGACGCCGTACAATCCCCGCTTTGGCATTTCGCTGATGCGCCGGAAGCCGCACCTGCGGGGCAGCTATTTCGTGGACATTGAGCCCGCGCAGACCCGGGTTGTGGTCGGGTTCTGGGGCCCTAACTCAGCGGATCTTGCGCTTATCCGTGACCACATTGACCACGAGGGAGACCGGTTTCGGGAGGTCGTAGAGAACCCAGAACTGAAGTTGGTCTACGACCGGCTGTCCGGCGATGCGCTGAAGACGGCGCCGCGAGGGTACCGGCAGGATCATCCCCACATTGATCTGCTCCGACATAAGCAGTTCCTCTTCAGAACCTCGTTCACGCCCGCCGAGACGCTGGCACCCGCCTTTCTGGAAGACCTCGTCTTTGCGCTTAGCGCCATCCGGCCGTTCTTTGATCACATGAGTGACGTGCTTGCGCACGACGAGAACGGGGTGCGACTCTACTAGTCGTCGCTGCGCAGAACACCTGGCCGTGCGTCCATGCGGAAGTCCTTGTACATCTGGGCCGGCGTGCCCACGAGTCGCGTATCTGGCGGGATAGCCACCGCCGGGTCCTTGTGGGCGTAGGGAAGCGTATGCAGCAC
>JABDJZ010000238.1 GCA_013003255.1 Rhodothermales bacterium | reverse complement strand
GTCACGGTAGGACGCGTACGCGTAGGCCTCCGAGAGGATGGCCACCCGGTTCCGAAGCCCAACGTAGTTGTTGTTGAACCTGGGCCGATGGTCAAAGGTGTACCACCCGGGCTCTCCTCCGCGGAATGGCAGGTTGCCGTAGTAATAGTAGTCCCAGCCATACCGCTCCTTGACGGACTCGGTCACGTCGGGAAGCAGACGGTCCCGCAAGAGGCTGTCTATGGCCGGCGCGGTGTTCGGATTGAGAGGCGGCGAGTACGTCAGGTGATAGCCGTGGCGGGTCCCGTTGGTGGTGTGCAGGTCAATCAGGACATGCGGATCATAGGACTTCATCAACCCCACAAGTGACCGCGCCTCCGGACTGGCGAGCTTCATGTGATCCCGATTGAGATCCAGATTCTCTGCGTTCGGCCGCTGCCCCATTCCGCCTACCGGCCCGTTTTGCCTGGGTCGGTTATAGAGGTTGACGCGCTCATTGCCATCCACGTTGTAGATCGGCGCAATGAGCAGAATCACCTCACTCCGCCACGCGTCGTAGCGGCCAGCCGCCAGATCCCGGATCATGGCCAGCATGGCGTCCTTCCCGCACACCTCTCCTGCGTGGATGTTGGCCTGCACAAAGACGCGCAGCCGGTCGTCCGCGAGGATGGCCTCGGGATCAGCCGGGGCTCCCCAGACTACCAGCGGAAGTCTTCGCCCCTCCACCGAGTAGCCAAAATGGGTGAGGGTCAGATCTGCGGACTGCGCCGCTGCCACCTCCAGAAACCCGATGGCCTCATCGTAGCCGGTGGTCTCCTCATAGTCCGACAACTCGGCCCGGGTCCGCAGGAAACTCAGATCGGCCTCCTGCCCGCGGACTTCATGTCCGAGCCCGGCAAGGAGAATCCCGAGCATGACGGCACTCCGGAGGGGCCGCCACCGTATTATCCGACCAGCAATGCGGTGCATGCGTCAGCCCTTCTTGGCGGCCTTCTTGTTTGACTTCCGAGGGCGACTCTTCCCGTAGGACTTGTTCGTGATCTTTCCGCGCTTGGAACGCTTGTCTCCTTTTCCCATGGTCTGTATCCGATTGGTGTGAGCGAAAGATACACCCCGTCAACTTCTACTAGCGGCTCAAGTGGGCCGGAGCCGGTCGGTTCATTCGTCAGCCGTCTCAAGACGCGTCTGGAGTCCGAGTTCAGGAGCGTTTACCTGGAGGGAGAACTCTCCAACATCAGCCGACCCACTTCGGGACACCTCTACTTCACGCTCAAGGACGCTGATGGACAGATGCGCTGCGTGATGTGGAAGTCCAACGTTGAAGCGCTGCGTTTCAGGCCAGCCGATGGACTGGCGGTACGCATTCGAGGTGGGGTCTCCGTCTATGCACAGCGCGGAAACGTGCAGATCTCGGTGCGAAGCATGGTCCCGGCCGGAGAGGGAGCCCTGCAGCGTGCCTTCGCCGAGCTCGGTCGCCGACTCTCTGCAGAGGGCCTGTTTCGCCCTGAGCGCAAGCGACCACTCCCCCGCTATCCCGAACGTGTAGGCGTGGTCACATCGCGAAGTGGCGCCGCGGTCCGGGATATACTATCCGTCCTGAAACGGCGATACCCCATTGCCCATGTCATTGTGTGCCCGGTCGTTGTCCAGGGCGAGGAAGCCTCTCGCCAGATTGTCGAGGCCATCGCCGCATTCAACCGGCTGCCGTTAACACACCCGCAGCGCCCGGATGTCCTGATTGTGGCCCGCGGTGGCGGCAGTCTGGAGGACCTCTGGGCCTTCAATGAGGAACCGACCGTTCGAGCGGTCCACAATTCGGGAATACCCATCGTTTCCGGGGTCGGTCACGAAACGGATACCACGCTGACGGATCTTGTGGCAGACAAGCGGGCACCGACCCCTTCCGGTGCGGCCGAGGAGGCGGTGCCGGATCAAGAGGCACTCCTGAGGCACCTGCAGTCTACCGGGGGACGGCATCGGGCTCAACTGGAGCACCGACTCCGCCGCGCCCGTGACCTTGTTGCCAGGGCGGCGGCCGTCCGCCAGTATGGCCATCCATCTGTCAGGCTGGCTTCCGCGCGCGAATCACTTGAAATCGCCACCGGCAGGCTCAGCCAGGCTGCAAATCGCCGTGTCCAACACGTTAAGGTTATTGTGGACGCTCACATGCAGAAGTGGCGCATGGTCAATCCCCTTCGGCCGCTCGACAAGGGCTTTGCACTGGTCCAGTCGGCCGGTCGTCGCATTGACAGCGCGGCTCAACTGCCTGCAGGCGAACCTTTTATGGTTACATTCCGTGATGGAATGGTGGAGGCCGAGTCCAAGCGGAACGCGCCTTCTGCCTCTCCGTTGACGTCGCCTGACCGCGACCAGGGATCCCTTTAAGTACTCAGTTACAGTTTTATGGCGCAGGAACCCGCCGAGGTAACGCTGGACATCAAGCCCAGTGCGCGTGTGGACATCATTGATGTCTCACAAAGGATTGAGGACGAGGCGCCCGGATTCCTGGACTCCTACGAGAAGACTACCTACACGTCGTATCACACGACGGCAGGATATTTCGAGCAGGTCTTTGCCAAGAGACTAGGTCATGACCCGAAGGCCCTCAGGGCCTATCTCGGCTCCTTCAGCGGGTTGTTTCCAGAGGGTGCCGACTACCGCCACGACGACATGACGTTGCGGGATGAACTGACGGAGGATCAGAAGCTGGTAGAGCCGCGCAATGCGGATTCGCACCTCAAGTACATCGGCTCCGGTCTCGAGAACACGGTCACGTACAAAAACGGACCCAAGAATCCGGTCTATTTCGTTGACCTGGATGGGGTCTATGAGCGAAACCACCGCAATCGCCGCACGACGGCCCTCGGCTACAACCGGGACGAGGTGGTCGATGAGTTCTCCCTCGAGATTCCGGTTTCGGAGCATCCCATCGATTCCATCAATCTGTGGGACCCGTCCATCGGTCTTTTTGATCGACTGCACGAACTCATTCGTATCCACGGTCTGGACCGCGGACGGATCGACATTGCGCTGGACATGAGCGAGCGCAACACCGGATTGACGATGAATGAGTACGAGACCCTGCTCATGCGGCATGATCTTGCCGAGGTCCTGCAGGATCCCATTCGCTTCATGGCACAGCGCGGGCGCAACATGCTTCGCGACCCCGGGGCCATCAAGGAAAAAGCCAAGGACTACGCCAAGTATGACCTTGTGCGACTCGTCAACAAGTTCATCGACAAGGTGGGCCTGAACGAGTCCATGATCGAGCGTGTCATCGACAAGTTCGTGCAAGTCCCGGCGCAGCGCTTCCTCCGCATGAAGCGCGGTGTGAGCCTGGTGGTAGATGGCTCCAAGGACGAGAAGCCCAGCAGAATCATCGCCGGGACGTACCAGAGCCCCATTCTGGTTCAGTGGCGCCGCTCGGAGCGGGGTGCTCGCAAGATCTGCGTCCGCTACACGCGCTACGTCTGACGGCCCGTGCCGGGCCCGTTCGCCGCGCCCCTTTGTCGACGACTTGCGGGTCCCTACCCGGGTAGCATCAGATCAGTGACTTGGACTGCACGCCGTCTATGTTGAGGCAGGCTCCGCTGACCCAACTGGCCCGGGGTGAGGACAGAAACGCCACGACGTCGGCTACTTCCTTCACGGTCCCGAATCGCCCGAAGGGCAAATTGGAGGCAATGAACTCGGCCATGCCCTCGGGATCCTCGTTGCACCTGCGATCCCAACTTCCTCCCGGGAAGCGAATCGAACCGGGGGCGATGGTATTGACCCGGATGTTCTTCTCTGCCAGCTCCATGGACATGATCTTGCCCAGCGAGATAAGCGCTGACTTGGTGCTGTTATAGATCGACAGGCCGGGTCCACCACCTTCGCGGCCAAAGATCGAGGCCGTGAAGGTCATGGCACCCCCGCCGGAGGCCTCCAAGGCTGGTACTGCGTGGCGAGCCATGCGAATGTGGGCTCGCAGGTTGGCGTCCAGGACGGCCTCCCAGTCCTCATCGGTGGTATCGGCAAATTTGCCGCGCCGGTTTCCACCTACATTGCTGGCCAGGACATGCAGTCCGCCGAACTCGCTCACGGCCATGTCCACGGGGCGCTTGGCTCCTTCTGCAGACGTAACATCTCCTGCCACCGTGCGCACCTCTGCGCCGAGGCCGCGCACGCGTTCAGCGGCGCTCTCCAACGCCTCCTCACCACGGGCACAAAGGACGATGCGACACCCTTCGGACGCGAGTGCCTCCGCGATGCCCAGGCCGATCCCCCGGCTGCCTCCTGATACGATTGCCACCTTGTCCTTCAGCCCGAGATCCATGTCCTTTCGCGTATTTGTTCGAGGAGGCGAGTATACGCGATCTTTCGGGCGCTCCAGCGGTTCACCCCGCGCAGCCAGCCGCTTTTACGCATGTCTTCGAAAGAGCCACAATCCCAGGAAACCTTCGAGCAAAGTCTCGCGCGATTGGAGAAAATCACCGCGCAGCTCGAGGACCCCGGGACCGGTCTTGAGGATGCCATTGCGCTATATGAGACTGGAACGGAATTGGCAAAGCTGTGCATGGACCGCCTTCGCAGTGCCGAGCAACGGGTTGAAAAGCTGAGTGAAGCCCTTGCTGAAGACACCACCCCGGAACCGCCCACTGACCCATGATTGACCTCCCCCGCATTGCTGCCCTCCCCCGGGAGGCCCGGCTCTGGCTCTACGTTTCCTCCAGGGCGCTGACGCCGGACGAGTCCGGACGCCTGAACGAGATGATGGACGCTTTCGTCTCCGACTGGTCCAGCCACGGCCGCCCTGTGCTCGGGGCAACGGACTTTGCTGAAGGCCGGATACTTGGTATCGGAGCGCTGGTCCCGGCCGCCGACATTTCCGGGTGCGGAATAGACAAGTCCGTCCACCGCCTTGAAGAGCTCGGCCGGGAGATGGGCATCGAGTGGCTGGCCGGACTGAGCATCGCCTTTCGGGATACATCCGGCGCCATCCAGGTGGTTTCCAGACCTGCGTTCCGGAAGCTGATCGCTTCCGGCGAGGTGGATGCCTCAACACCCATTCTGGACCTTTCACTCATGACGGTTGCCGAACTCCAGGACCGGGGCATCGAGCGGGCGCTGGGCGCGAGTTGGCACGCGCGGGTCTTCCGGATTCCAGCCGGTCTTTCGGCATGAGCCAGGGGTCCGAAGAAGTGCGCCGGGAACTCGTGGGCGCAAACCTGATGCTCCTGGCCCTCATGCTTCTGTGTGCGGTCGGGTATCGGGTCATTGAAGGGTGGAATTGGCTGGAAGGCTTCTACATGACCTTCATTACGCTGACCACGATCGGTTTCGGCGAAGTCCGGGACATGTCAGACCTGGGCCGCGTCTTTACCATATTCCTGGGCCTGGGCGGTATCGGCACCGTGGCGTTCATCGCGACACGCTCCGCCCAGATCCTGATCAACAGCAATGCGCTCCGCAAGCGACACCAAGAGAAGATGATCGAGCGAACAAAGGACCACTACATCCTGTGCGGGTACGGCCGAATCGGCAGTCGAATCGCAGCCGACCTCAAGTCACGCGGCGTTCCTTTCGTCATCATCGAAAACGCGCCCAAGAAGCTGGAGCAGATCGTTGCCGATGACCATTTGTACGTGGAAGGAGATGCCGAGCTGGAGTCGACCCTGGAGAGGGCGGGCATTTCTCGGGCCAAAGGGCTCGTACTCACGCTCCCCGAGGACAGGGCCAACGTGTTTGTAACCCTTGTCGCGCGCGAGCTCAGTCAGGACATCTTCATCCTTGCCCGCACGGACAAGAATCAGAACAAGCGAAAGCTCATTCGCGCCGGAGCCAACACCGTTGTCTCGCCCTACGAAATCGGCGCAGATCGCATGGCTGAGGTCATTCTTCAGCCCAGCCTGGGGAAGTTCATGCAGCGGGTCCGGCATACGGAAGCCATCAACCTCGAAGAGATCAAGATCGACTCCGACTCGGCGCTTGCCGGTGCCACGGTGGCCGCAAGCCAGTTCCGTGAGCGATTTGACGCCATCATCGTGGCCATCATCGACTCCGAAACGGACGAAATGACGTTCAATCCGAAGGGTAGTGTGAAATTGACCCCGGGAGACTCTCTGGTGATTCTCGGGAGCAAGGAGATGGTCCAACGGGTTCGTCAAGAAGGTTGCACATCAGCAGTTACCGCATGATCAGAGTTCGATTCATCGCAATCCTCCTCCTGGCAGGGGCTGCCTTCCCATTGGAAGAGGCGTCCGGCCAATACATCAACCAGCGAGCGCTGGCCGAGATACTCGCGCCCTGCAGCCCGAACGTCACGGAGCTCCCGCAGGTCAACTACGAGTACTTCATCCTGTACAGCAGCCGGCGCAATTCCGTACTCGCGCGCAACACGTTCTACAAGGTCATCGGTGACGGTGACATGACGCTTGGCCGCCGGCGCGCCAAGCTGGTCGGCATGCTGAACCGCAAGCTCATCGAGCGGGCTGAAGTCGGCGACACGCTGGTGGTGCCTTCCCGGTTTGACCTCGAGTTCTGTGCTTACGCCCCCTTCCCACGGTACTACGAGGGCGGCAAGGACTTCGACAAGCTCTTTGTAATCGACAAATCCGTACAGGCCTGGGCGGCCTACGCAAACGGACGGTTGGCGCGCTGGGGCATCGTCAACACGGGCGGCGAAATCACGCCGACTCCGAACGGACGATTCAATTTCAACTGGAAGACGGAGTACCGCGTCTCCAGCATGTCCCCACCGGGCGAGCGCTGGGAGATGTACTGGGTGTTCAACTTCCACGAGGCACGTGGCATTCACATCCACCAGTACCCGATGCCTACCGGCGGCCCTGCCAGCCACGGGTGCGTCCGGCTTGTGGAGGAAGACGCCAAGTGGATCTACGATTGGGCGGACACCTGGCGCACGTCCGCGGGAACCGGAATGGTGAGCTCATCTAATGTTCGGGTCATCGAGCCGGGTACCACGGTTCTGGTTCTTGGCGATGACCCGGTAGGCGATCCCAAGCCGTTCATCGATCGGGCACGCTTCCCCATTCTGCAGCGGGTCTATATGCCGAGTCACCCCTACGACGTCCCTCCGGGCACCCCGATGCAGCGCATGTTTGACCGCATGCGCAGCGGCGAGTAGTTCTACTGTCCTCGCGGGCGGAGCCTAACGAATCAGGGAGAACAGCCGTTCGAATCGCGGCAGGCGCTTCGAGGCGTCCCAGCTGAAGTAGACCATTACGGCCTTCCCGACTACGTGGCTCTTGGGGACATACCCCCAGAAGCGACTGTCTTCGGAGTTGTCCCGGTTGTCTCCCATCATGAAGAAGTAGTCCTGGGAGAAGGTGTAGCTGCTGGCGGGCTCTCCATCGATCAAGTAGGTCCCATCGCCGCGTGCCTCAAACGTCTTCCCCTCGTACCGAATGATCGGTGTGGCGAAGAACTCCCAGTTATCCGCGGTCAGGGTGACGGTCTCTCCCTCGGCAGGAATGGGCAGCGGCCCGAAGTTGTCCGGCGTATAGCCTTTGGTGCCCGGATACATCAATGCCGTTAGGCCCGAACTGGGCGTGGCGATGGCAGGACGGATGGCCTCCACCCAGGGCCAGCCTCCGATTTCCTCGGCGGCAGCTTCAGTCGCGGAGACCCGCACAACGGCCGGGTCCTGCGTCTGGACAATCTGTGTTACGCCCAGTTCGGTAAGTGCCGAATTGGAGAGCTGCATCCGTGGCTCTGTCTTGACCACGTCCCAGGTCTGCTGCATCCCGGGCTCCATCGGAACCGGAGTGCCATCAATCACGACCTGCTTGTCCACCACGGCGAGGGTCTCCCCCGGCAGGCCCATCACCCGCTTGATGTAGTGCTCCCGCCGATCTATCGGCCCTTCGTCAGCCGGCCAATTGAACACCACCGAGTCGCCTCGTTTCACTTCGCTGAAGCCGGGAAAGCGCGTGTTCGGCAGCTCAAGACCCGGGAGGTAGATGCCCGTAAAGGGAATCCCCAGCGTCATTGGGGTTCGCGTACCATAGTGGAGCTTCGAGACAAATAGATAGTCTCCCACCAGCAGGCTCTTCTCCATGGAGGGCGTGGGAATCCGGAACAGATCGAAGAAGAGCGATCGCACGATCGTCATCACGATGACCGCAAATACGAGCGCATCAAACCACTCTCGCAGTTTGCCCTTCGGCGCCTGAACCTGTTCCTCCTTGCTCTTGGCCTTCGCGCGCTCCGCACGTCGCTGCTTTCTCAGTTCGCTTGATGTCGGGGTCTTTGCCACTTCGATGGTCGGACTCTGAAGGAATCGTCTCTCTAACGATCCTCGGATGGAGATACGTATGCGCCCATGACAGGACGCCCCAGCATCAGGTTGGGGCGGGCAATACGCTGATGGAAGAAGGTTGCTCCATCGAATCCGCTCACATACCAGGCAGAGATGGCCGGCAGGTAGAAATAATCGATGTAGGGAGCCCGCCTTTCCTCCGCAAAGAGCGGTGAGAGCAGCGCGTACCGGACGCCGTCGAGCTGATCCCGGTACCGGGAGTCGGTTGCCACCACCACGCCGCGGGACAGCGGACCATCGACGTCGATCACCATGATGGGAATGCTGTCGTTGACCACCATCCAGTACTCGAACTGGATGATGTCCTCGGCCAGATGTCGCTCCAGGCTGTCCATCTCGGCCACCGTGTAGGTGGGAGCCCCATAATGGGCCTGTAGCCTTGCCCGGATGTCCGTGGTCAGCGTGGTATCGATCTCAGCCAGTCGTCTGCCCTGCATGAATGCCCACCGGGTATCGCCATACCGGTTCTGGAAGACGGGGCGCTCCAGCCTGCGGTAGACACGGACTCCTGAAATGGTGAATTCCGGGGGCGGCGGTTCCTCGATGACCTCCGGAATACCGAAATCAGGGCGGCGGGAGTTCATCCAGGCTGCCAGCGTGTCACTCCGCGTTGCCAGGTGTGCCAAGGGTCGCGGCGTCAGTCGAACTCCGGTCCTATTGGCCATCTCGACGGCAATCCTCCGCAACCGGGCATTCCTGAAGCGCTCCGCGAGATCCTGCGAAGCGGCCTCCTCAACGGCCATCAGGCCCAGGAGGCAGACTACCAGTGCGCGAACCCGCATTGGACCAGATCAGTCATCCATGGAGAGCACCGCCAGAAACGCCTCCTGGGGCACCTCCACGCTCCCAACCTGCTTCATGCGCTTCTTGCCCTCCTTCTGCTTCTCGAGCAGTTTCCGCTTTCGGGAAATGTCACCGCCGTAGCACTTGGCGGTAACGTCCTTGCGCATGGCACGCACCGTTTCCCGGGCGATGATTCGCGACCCGATAGTGGCCTGAAGCGCCACCTCGAACATCTGGCGCGGAATCAGGTCTTTGAGCTTCTTGACCAGGCGCCGCCCCATTTCATAGGCTTTGTCCCGGTGAACGATGGTCGAGAGCGCGTCGACCGGATCCCCGTTGATCATCACATCCAGCTTGACAAGGTGTCCGGGCTGGTATTCGATGAACTCGTAGTCGAAGGAGGCATAGCCGCGGCTCAAGCTCTTGAGCTTGTCGTAGAAATCAAAGACGATCTCCGCCAGCGGTAGCTCGTATTCCAGATTGACACGTTCCGTGTCCAGGTACTGCGTGTTCTTGTAGATACCTCGCCGTTCCTGGCAGAGCTTCATCAGGTTGCCGATGTACTCGCTCGGCGTGATGATTTCGGCCTTCACGTACGGCTCGGTGATCTCATGGATCAGGCCCGTCCCGGGCAGGTGGCTCGGGTTGTCCACCTTGATCTCGTCACCGTTGGTCTTCGTGACGATGTACTCAACGTTCGGTACCGTGGTGATGATGTCGAGACCGAACTCGCGGTCCAGCCTCTCCTGCACGATTTCCATGTGGAGGAGGCCCAGAAAGCCTACCCGAAATCCAAAACCAAGCGCCGCAGAGGTCTCCGGCTCGTACGTGAGGGCCGCATCGTTGAGTTGGAGCTTGTCCAGAGACGCCCGAAGGTCCTCGAAATCCTCGGAGTTGGTGGGGTAGACGCCGCTGAAGACCATCGGCTTGACGTCCCGATAGCCCGGGACCGGTTCGGTTGCCCCGTTCTTTGAGGTCGTTATGGTGTCGCCCACCCGTGTGTCCTTGACGTCCTTCACGGACCCGATCACATAGCCCACCTCACCCGCACGAAGCTCCTTCTTTGGCTCCATGTCCAGCCGCAGGTAGCCCAACTCCTCGGCATCGTAGAGTTTGTTGTTGGACATGAAACGCATGCCCTGGCCCTTGCTGAGTGTGCCTTCGAATACTCGCGTGTAGACAATCGAGCCCCGGTAGGTGTTGAACACCGAATCGAAAATCAGTGCTTTCAGTGGCGCATTTGCGTCGCCCTTGGGCGAAGGGACGCGCGCAACGATGGACTCGAGCAGTTCCGGCACGCCCTCACCGGTCTTGGCGCTGATGCGCAGTATGTCCTCGGCCGGCTCGCCAATCAGGTTCTCAATGGACTGCGCCACGACGTCGGGATTCGAGCCGGGCAGATCCACTTTGTTCATCACGGGAATGATCTCGAGATCATTCTCCATGGCCAGAAAGAGGTTCGAGATGGTCTGTGCCTCGATGCCCTGGGCGGCATCCACCACCAGGATCGCGCCTTCGCACGCCTTGAGTGCCCTGGAAACCTCGTAGGTAAAGTCCACGTGGCCCGGCGTATCGATCAGGTTCAGCGAGTACTCCTGCCCGTCCTGGGCGTTGTACTGCATCCGGATGGCGTGGCTCTTGATGGTGATCCCCCGCTCACGCTCCAGATCCATGGAGTCCAGGACCTGGTTTTCCATCTGGCGCGATGTCAACGTACCCGTGATCTCCAGCAACCGGTCGGCCAGCGTGCTTTTGCCGTGGTCGATGTGGGCGATGATGCAGAAGTTGCGGATCCGCTTCGGGTCGTAGCTCATTGGAGCCTGCTCAATGGTGCGAAGACGTGGGAGGCAAGGGCCGTACCAAGCGCGGTTCGGTGTCCCCTTCTGTTGGGGGTGAGACACGCGAAGATCCGGTCTAATCGACTCCCGGATAGCGGGTTCCACCGGCTGACACATCGGAGGGACAATCGCGTAAACCTTCGAGGAACGGCCTCTCCCCCGATTCGTAAAGCCCTCCCCTACCGCGCCACCCCATCAACGGCCACAACGACTTACCTCCGTCACTTGACCTGTTGCCTCATACATAACCGTCTAATGCAGATTCCGGTTGGGTACTTGGCCTGTTACGGTTGTATAACCCCTGATTGGAATCTGTCCTGATGAGGAACGCAACGGAAGGGCAATTCCGAGCCTGGTCGATCGCAATACGGTCTTCGGATCGGGAAGCTTTCGCCGCTTTATTTCAGGAAATGCATGATCCACTGTTCCGCTATGCGGACTACATCGTGCATGACCGGGAAGCGGCAGCTGACCTGATCCAGGACGTGTTCACCAAGGTCTGGCAGGTTCGGGATACGCTTGATCCGGAACGATCCTTGAAGGCTCTGCTCTTTCAAATGGTGCGCAACCTGTCGCTCAACCACGAGCGGCACAAGAAGCGTCATCGGACCGAAGATCTTGAGTCCGGCCTGCAGGTCGGTTCGGGAGAACATCCAATAGAAGACATTCTTGATGCCGATACCCTGAGTGGGCAGATCGAACGCTGGATTGACTCCATGCCGGAGCGGCGCCGCGAGGCGTTTCTCCTGAGTCGCCGCGAAGGTCTGAGTCACGAAGAGATATCGAACCTGATGGGCCTCGCGCCCAAGACCGTAAACAACCACATAGTACTCGCCCTCCAATTCATCCGGGGTAAGCTGGAAACGCATCGCGCCGAGCGAGCAATCCCCGGAGAATGAAGACCGTGCAGCACGACCCAAACCATATCGACCCGAGACTCCAGGCCATCCTGGGAGATCTTCCGGCTGACGAAGCCGCAGATCTGGTTGAGGCCTGGGATCTGGCTGGAGATGCCAGCCCGGTGTCTGCGGTGGCCAGAGTGTCGAGTTGGCGCCGGATTGAGGAAGCTACCTCAGCCCCCGCCCCTCAGTCTGCCCGACCTTCCTTCCGTCTGTTGCGACTCCCGTCCTTCCGACGCTATGCCGTAGCAGCATCGGTGGTACTGGTCGCGGTTCTGGGCTACCTCGCCCTGCCGGGTCACACGCTCTATGTCGCCGACTCGGGAGAATCGCTGAGCATTGAGCTGGCTGACGGAAGCTCGGTGCTCCTCGCATCCGGATCAGAACTCCGGGTACGGGACAGTTTCGGTACAGACAATCGCCGGGTGCGGCTCGATGGCGAAGGCTTCTTCGATATCACGCCTGCCGCTGACAACGAAGGCCTCTCGTTTGAGGTACAGACGTTCAATGCCTCGATAGAGGTACTCGGTACTGCCTTCAACGTCCGCGCTTACGCAGCTGATTTGCAGGCTGAAACGCGGGTGGCTGTCGAGCACGGCCTGGTTCGGGTCGAAGGTGATTCAGAGGCGGTAGAATTGCAGGCCGGTCAGGGAACGCGTGTGGCAGATGATGCCCCTGCCCTTCCTTCTCCCGTTGATCTGACGAAGGCGACGGCCTGGCGGGATGGTGGTCTGGCTTTCGATTCCGTGCCGATGGGCGTGGTCTTCGCTGAGCTGGAGCGCCGGTATGACATCCGCATCGAAGCGCCGATGTCCATCGCGAGGCTGGAGGTGTCCTACTGGCACCAGACTCCCGGAACCGCAGCGGAGGTCTTGTCCGACCTCGCCGACGTTGTCGATGCCGAAATCAGGCCCACGGCGAACGGGTTTCAGGTTTACCGCAACGATCGGTAGTTCCGTTCCAGGATAGCGGCACCTGACAGGTAGTTCCGCGTTTAGCCTCGCCACGAGATTTGGTGCCGAGGCTACCCCTGAGTCTACTGGACATACCAAGCGCGAGTCCTATTTTCGGTTCTGCATGCGGGGCGGCGAAAGCACCTCACCCTGAGCGTGCGTTACCGAAGGCCATGGACAACTCTACGCGCCATCGGAGACCGGGCGTCCAGACTGTCTGCGGACTCCTGCTCCTGCTGTTCGCCTGGCTGCCACCGGCGGCTCAGGCGCAGGTCGGCGAGCAGTATACCCTCGCCTGGCGTGGTACGGATCTGGACCAGGCCCTGCGGGAGTTCCAGGCCGCCTCGGGAATCAACATCGTCTGGTTGCCACTGCTTGCCGAGGGAAAGAAGGTCTATTGCGTGGCGCGCTCCGAACCGGCCGAAGAGGTGCTCAAGTGCATTCTCTCGGGCACGGGGTTGGACTTCTACCGGCGTTCTTCCGGTACCTACGTCATCGAGCCATCCGTTGAGGCTCCGCCGCTCTGGGGCAACATGCGGGGCATTGTTGTGGATGCAGGCACGGGTCAGCCAGTCCCCTCGGCGCACGTGTTTCTGGCAGAAGCGCAGCGCGGCCGGGTGGCGAACACCAGCGGCATGTTTGCCTTTGACCGACTGTTGCCCGGCGACTACGCTGTCCAGGTATCGCACATTGGATACCGGACTACCAGCCTGTCGATAGAGATAGAGCCGGGAGGATCCGTGCGGCCGGAAATCAGGATTGTGGCGCAACCTGTCCTGCTGGCGCCCCTGGTGTTGGAGGGCCTCGCCATGCGTCCCTCCTCCACGCTGCTCGGGTTTGCGATGATGGATCAGGAAGACCTGACCGGCAGCCTCGGACCGGGCGGATCGGCGCTCCAGGGCCTCGACGGCCTCATGGGCGTGCGCGTGAATGATGCCACCGCTGATATCCACATCCAGGGCGGCGATGCCGGTGAGCACCAGTTCCGACTGGACGGTGCGCCGGTCTTCATTCCGCTCAACGTGGCCAGCTTCATCGGGCCGTTCTCGCCCTTTGCACTGGGATCCATCCGGATTCACAAGGCAGGATTCGGCGCTCCGCTCGGAAGCCACATTTCCGGCGTCATCGAAGCCAGGCATGACCTGCGCTACGGCGGGGCACGCTCGGGTCCTGACGGACTGGATGGCGCGTTTGGCTACCAGTCACGAACACTGGTCCAGGGCGACCCGCTGAGCGTCAACCTCCGGCACTCCGGATCCTTCGAGCGGACCGACGGCACGCGCGGCTCCCTGATGGCCGCCAGTCGTGTCGGTATCTGGCGCTTGTCCGCCCCTTCTTCCCTGGTTGGGCTCCTGGATGACTGGAATCGGATCGACTCGTTTCTGCTCTCTGCATTCGCAGACCGCAACACCCCCTTCTCGGAGTATCCACCGCTGGGGAGTCCCGAGATCGGATTTGCGGACCTGCACCTCGCCGGCGAGGTCAAGCGCGGCCTGAGCACGCTCAATGCTTCTCTGTTTACCGGGGGCAGCCGACTCGGGAATGACCTGGGGGGCGTTTCCGCCGCGGATCCCGAGTCAGCGGTGGACGACATCGCTCAGTTTACCGACATCTACGAGTGGCGGAGCACCACCGCCCAGGCCCGCTACAATACCGTGCTCACTGGACGCACACTGGGATCCATTCAGGCCCGATACAGCCGGTACGGACTCAGTCATGACTTCGTGGCACGCGATCTTGTTACCCTCGCCTCACCCGAGGACGATGGCAACCAGATGTCTGAGGCGGCCATTTCCGCGAAGCTGGACTACGCGTTGGCGGACCGACACTACACCGAGTTCGGCCTGGAACTCATCCGCACGGCGGACCGGGTTCGCATCGCCGGATCCCAGCAGCTGCCGCTGGACCACTCATTTACCGGCTGGCGGACCGCCGTTTTCGCCCAGGACAAGATCCAGGTGGGGCAGCACGCCGTGGTCGAGTTGGGAAGCCGGTTTACGTTCCTCAACGCACGCGCATCCCTCTACGCTGAGCCCAGACTGGCGGTCCGCCTGGACTTCCCCGGCACACGGACCGGAGACTGGTCCTTCTTTGCGGGGAGCGGCATCTATCGCCAGTTCGTCAACCAGTTCGATGTCAGCAGCCGCAGTCCCAGGACGTTCGTCTCCTCGACGCGATTCTGGATGGCCGTTGACTCGACCGTGGCACCGCCCAAGTCAGGACACCTGACCGGGGAGTTGTTCTGGCGGCCGACGGCCCGGTGGTCCCTGAGCGCCGAGGCGCACTACAAACGGCACTACCACATCCTCTCGATCGACTACTCGGCCAACACGGATGTACCCGCGCTGGACCAGGATGACTTCCTGCGGTCTTCCAAGGGTCATACATACGGCTACGCGGCCGTTCTCAAGCGGTCACTCGGGCTGGGTAGCGCGGACCTGCGCTACGAATACACCGTGGGCCGACGCCAGATTGCGGGCCTGTTTGAAGGTCGCCTGCTGGACGTTCCGTGGAACGAGCCCCACCGGCTGGAACTGTCCGCCAACGTCATGCCCATGAACCGGCTGGTGCTCCTCGGACGGTGGCGCTTGATCTCCGGGAGGACCTGGGGCTTTCGTCAGGCCTATTACGACTTCATGGGGGCCTACCTGAACGATATTGACCGGGTGCTGGACTCCGTGATTGATCCGGGTGCCAGAGCACGCGTGCAGCGACAGGCCGACTACTACGAGCTGACGAACCCCGAAGAGCATCGACTCCCGGATCTGATCCAGATGGACGTGGGCGCCGGGTACTCGTTTGAGGTGGGCTCCATCGGCATGCAGGCTCGACTGGACGTGATCAACATCCTCGGCCGTACCAATACCGCAGATTGGCGGTTCTTCCAAGGCGACGGCTACTTCGACGATCAGTCGCCTACCGGTTCGGGCATTCTCGAGCGGGGGCGCCGGGAGTTGCTGCCGCGGGTAGTGACCTTCGCACTCCGCTTCAGCTGGTAAGCACCACTAGGCCGGCTGGTCCGGCGATCCGGAGGCTTCTTGGGCCTGGGATTCGGACCCTGCAGGTGCCTTCGATGCCGCCTCGTTCTTCGCCTCCTCTTCCGCCAGTGCGTGGTGGAAGGACTTCTGAAAGATCAGAATCCCGACGACTCCCACCACAATGGCCATGTCAGCCACGTTCCAGATGGGGAACAGCGCCATGTAGTTGCCGCCTATGAAG
>JABDJZ010000213.1 GCA_013003255.1 Rhodothermales bacterium | reverse complement strand
CTTCCGGCGTCTGAACTTCCGCGTTGGGGACATAGCCCACGTAGGCAAGCAGAAACGCCGTGACGGAGCCGGCAACGGCCACGCCCAGCTTCTGCCCGAACGTTGCGGCGGAGAACGTCAGGCCCGTTGCGCGGCGGCCGTTCTTCCACTCCCCGTAGTCAGCCGTGTCCGCATACATGGCCCAAACCACGGGAGCGGTGGGCCCCAGCACCAGGCTGAAGGCCGTGTTCAGTACGAAGATCATCAGGATGTCTTCTGCGCTGACAAAATAGAAGGCGATGTTGATGATGGTGGTCAGCACAATCAGCAGGAAGTACAGCCGAGGTTTGCCAAAGGTCTTCGAGAGCACCGGCGTCAATGCCACGCCGACGATGGATGCAATGGCACCGATGGCCATGAACCATTTGAACAGGCTCTCATCACCCACGAAGTACTTGAAGTAGTAGACAATGCTCGCGCTCCGCACGAAGAGCATCGTCAGAATCGCGAAGCCGAGGAAGAAGAGGATGAGCCACGGGACGTTGCGAGCCAGGTCCTTCAGCTCCGCCTTGAAGTCGGTCTCCTCAGCAATGGGCTCCACCCGCTCCCGGGTGGTCATGAACGTACCCACAAAGAAGAGGGAGGCAACGATGCCATAGATCACCATCACCAGTTGCCAGCCGAGAGCGTCGTTGCCACCACCGAGTAATTCAGCGAAGTCCTTGGTGAAGGACTGGACCACGAGCGCGGTCGAGAACGCCGCGACGAACCGGAAGGAGGAGGCACTGGTCCGTTCCTGGGAATCCGTTGACAGGACGCCGAGCAGGGCCGAATACGGAATGTTGATTCCCGTATAGCACATCATCACGAAGAAGTAGGTGATCCAGGCGTAGATCACCTTGCCTTGCGAATCCAGATCTGGCGTGGTGAAAGCAAGCACCCCGGCCACGGCCAGCGGAATGGGAAGCCAGATCAAATACGGCCGGAAACGTCCCCACCGGGTCCTGGTCCGGTCCGCGATGGCCCCCATGATGGGATCATTTACCGCGTCCCAGATGCGGGCCACCAGAAAGATGGTCCCTGCCGTGGCCGGTGAGATCCCGAAGACGTCCGTGTAGAAGAACAGCAGGAAGACCTCAAAGACCTTCCAGTAGAAATTCGAGCCTGCATCGCCCAGGGAGTAGCCCACCTTTTCCCAAAAGGTGAGTTTGGCGGCGCTGGCGGAAGTGAGGTCGATGCGGTCAGACATGGGCCGGGGGGAAATGACTGGGTCGCGCAATATCGCACCCAATAGGCGTCTGCGCCCAGCCTGTTCACGCTAAGGTGTGAGTCAGCAGGAGGAGGCGCGGGACCAGGGGCGAAACGGAACCGCGCCGTGGGTTGTCAGAGGTTTGTTCTACCGAAACACGGAAATCCAATGCGCCTACTGATTCTGGTTCTCCTGCTCCTCTCGCCGGGTCCCGCAATGGGCCAAATCTCCGAAGAGGCCGACCAGGGGACAGGCCACACCCTGGAATTGTTTGACTTCACTCCATCAGAGCCTGATAGCTGGCGCATCGTCAACGATGGCGTAATGGGCGGCCGGTCCAAGGGCTACGTTTCGATTGACTACGGCGTACTCACGTTTTCCGGGGTCCTGGTAACCCGCGGGGGAGGCTTCACCTCGGTGCGGACGCCCGCAGCCCTGAATCTTGAGGGCTTTGACGGCATCGAACTATTGGTTCGAGGTTCCGGCCGGAAGTTCGAACTGGAAGTGTCAGACGGTGAGCGATTCAGGGGGCGCACGGTGTCTCGCCGCGCTCCTTTCCCGACATCGGCTGATTGGGAATGGGTGCGTGTCCCGTTTGACGCGCTTCAATCGTCCATCTTTGGGAATCGCGTCCGGACTGCACCCCTCGATCCCGTCCGGGTCGGAGCCCTGGGAATCTTCCTGGCCGATGCGATTGATGGCGAGTTTGAACTACAGATTGGCCAGATGCGGGCGTACCGGGATCAGGGTTAGCCTCACTTCGAAGCCAGTTTAGTCAACCAACGCCTGCTGGACCAGCTCTTCGAATGCCTCCAGGGGCTGCGCACCGCTGATGAACCGGCCATTGACGAAGAACGTGGGAGTGCCGGATGCGCCGAAGGACTGGGCGACGCGCATCGCCATCTGCATGCGACCCCGAACCAGCTGATGCACCTCCGACATGGAGTCCGTGGCGCAGGTGTCCCACAGGTTCATGTCCAGATCGAAGTCGGCCGAGGTGGATCGCGAGCGTTCGATCACGTTGTCCGCGGTGATGGCATCCTGGTTGGCAAAGTAGTAGTCGTGGAGTGCCCAGAACGCGTCGTTGCTCTGGCGAGCCGTGCACCCGGCCGCGATGGCTGCGGGCTCCGCCCAATCGTGGATGTTCAGCGGGAAGTCCATGAACACCAGACGGACCTGGTCGGGGTACTTGGCGAGAAGCTCCTTGACGGTCGGGACCACGCGCGCACAAAAGGGGCACTGGAAGTCCGAGAACTCGATGATGGTGACCGGTGCAGCAGCCGGACCCAGGGACGGGGCGTCCTGCGAGAGAGACAGCAATTGGGCGTGGCGGTCCCGTGCCTGACTCGAAGCCGCCTGAGCTAGCTGCGCCCTTTCTTCAGCCAACTCGGCATCCGTCATGCTGACGTCAACCGGGTCGGCGGCCAGCAGGAAGAGCTGCGTGTCGTCATCGGTGACCAAAAAGCGCATCTGATTCTGTCCGTTGATCAGCAGCAT
>JABDJZ010000099.1 GCA_013003255.1 Rhodothermales bacterium | reverse complement strand
GTGCCACCTGGACGGGCCGATCGCTGAGACCGCTCGCGGAAACGCTCGTGGATGTCCACTTCTTTGATCAGGATACCGGGATTGCCGTCGGCGGCACGTCGGAAAGCCTGAGGGGAAACGCGGTGGTGCTGAGAACCACGGATGGCGGGAGTACGTGGAGCCGGGTGTACGAGTCAGTCAAGGGGTCGGGCATTTCGGGCGAATGGGGATGGAAGATCTCGTTTCCCTCGCCCGAGGTTGGCTTCGTCTCGGTAGAGTATGCGTCGAACAATGATGGCCACCCCGCCAAGATTCTGAAGACCACCGATGCCGGAGTTACCTGGACGGCCCTGGACGTAACGGGAAGCGTCTCGCGGGCGGGTCTGCAGGGAATCGGGTTTCGAACGGAAACGGAGGGCTGGGCCAGTGGTCGTGGCGTTACTTCCTACACGGCCGATGGTGGCAACACGTGGACGCAATTGCTGGACTGGGCAGCGGCCGAGCAGACGGACCAGGGAGGGAACGTTCTGGCGTCGCCTGCCGGACAACTCGACGGCGCGATAAACAGGATCATCTTTGTGAACGACTCGCTGGGCGTCGCCGTGGGACGACGCGTTTACCTGTTGAATCCGGCCTCAGTGACAGGTGTGGTGCAGGCGCCAGGAGTGCCGGACGGGTTCGTCCTCCGGGATGCGTACCCCAATCCCTTCTCGGACCATCTTACCGTGGAGTTCGACCTGATGGAGCCCGGCCCTGTTCGCATTGAGATCGTCGATGCCGTAGGCCGGACCCACGGCGTGCTGGCTACCGGCATGAGAACCGCGGGACTGCACCAGATCACCTGGGACGGGCGGGACGAAAACGGCCGGAGAATGCCATCCGGGATGTACTTCCTCTTGATGGACTTTGACCGTTCACCGGAGGTCAAGCAGGTTGTTCTGATACGGTAGCTGATCCGTTCGGCGGCCTTGAGTGTCGGGTCGGAGTTCTTTCTGCTGCGACGGGGTAAGGACGGCCACATCTTGCGGCAATCGCCCTCCCCGGATGCAGCCCGAATCGCCCAAAAACTATCGCGACCGTAAGCTGTCGCTCAAGACCCCGGCAGAACGCGTTGCCAATATGCAGCGCGTGGCGCCAGCAACAGCCAGGCCCTGGGACGAGGACCTGTCACGGGCGACCCGCATCCCCAGAAGTCCGATCCGGAGTCAGGAGACCGGAGCGACCACGAGTCCGCCAGGCCGCTCTGGGAAGATCGCGGTCCCTCCAGACCTGACGCCCGTCGAAGACCCGCTGACGCCGGCCATGGCGCGGCATCTTCTCAGGCGAACGGGCTTCGGTGCCAGACCCGAACAGGTTGAGGAAATCGTAGGTGTCCCTGCCAACCAGGCCGTGAGGGACATTGTCCGCGCGCCCCACGGGTTTGCGGTCTATCGGCGTCCGGTATGGGTCAATGAGAAGCCTCCCCACGCCATGGCGTCCGACGCCGCCTGGGAAGCCTTCTTTGAGCTCAATGACGCGTGGACTGCAGAATACCTCCGGTCGCTGATCCATGAGTGGACCACGGGGAGTCTGGCGCAACGCATGACCCTCTTCTGGCATGACCACTTTGCCACTTCGTACGACAAGTACGAGTTGGCGTCCTTTGCGGTGAAGCACGTTGAGCTCCTGCGCGGAAACGCGGTGGGCAGCTTTCGGACATTGGTCCACCGGATGACCACGGATCCGGCGATGCTCATCTACCTGGATGGAGCGCTGAATGACCGGTACGCGCCCAACGAGAACTACGCCCGCGAGCTGCTGGAACTGTTCACGATGGGCAGGGAGGGGCCGGACGGGACCCCGAATTACAACGAGCATGACGTCTCCGAACTGGCCCGTGCCATGACAGGGTTCGGCATCAGCTATGAGAGCCTGACATCGGTCTTTCATCCCAGCCTGTTCGATGAAGATGACAAGACCATTTTCGGAAGAACGAATCCTTACAATCACGAGTCAGCAGTCAACCTGATCTTCCTGGAGCGGGGCGATGAGGTGGCATTCCATATTGCGGGAAAGCTGTTTCGTGAGTTTGTTCACCAGGAGCCGGATCACGACACCCTGCTTGCCCTCGGCACCGAGTTCAAGAACCGGATCTACCACGTCGGCAACTTCCTGGAGACGCTGCTATCGAGTCGGCTCTTCTTCGATTCGGAAAATGCTGTGGC
Organism: Rhodothermales bacterium; assembly: GCA_013003255.1. Classification (GTDB taxonomy): domain Bacteria; phylum Bacteroidota; class Rhodothermia; order Rhodothermales; family UBA10348; genus JABDJZ01. The sequence continues at coordinate 1,392 of JABDJZ010000099.1, read as the reverse complement.
CGCCCGAATCAAGTCTCCCATCGAACTGCTGGTCGGACAGGTCCGCGAATTCGGAATTCCCGCCACCGGCAGCCTCCACGAGGCCGTCTACTGGGAGGCCGCCGATGCCGGTCAGCAGATCCTGTTCCCGCCGAACGTTGCCGGGTGGTCCGGCCACATTGATTGGCTGTCCACCAGCACGATGCCCATCCGCTGGTCGACCACCAGTTGGTTCACCTATTTCGGCGGATCGGAGTCTGACCTGGCACTGCTGAACTGGGCCGTCAATCTGGCACCCACTCAGGATGCGGCGGATGTCTTTCGGCTGGCTCACGCCATGCTCGAGCATCTGATGCCCGTGCCGGTGGAGATGCTGAGTCTGCCGCGCCGCCCCACCGGATTGGGCGGCGATCTCCAGCAGTTTCCGATTCCCGATACGGTTCGGAACGAGCTCCCGCCGGAGTCAATTGCTGCTGCGGGAGACCTGCTGAGCGGCGTCCCGTGGTACGAGTGGGATGTCTTCCAGCCGCAGGCACTGGGGTTGATCCGATTCTTCGCGTCCAACCTGTTCAGGCGGCCCGAATACCAGTTGATCTGATGTGCAAGCACCATCAAGACGGCAAGCGCGGGATCCGGCTGGCGGACGGTCGGGCCCATGCGACAGACCACGAGGAATGGACCCGTCGCCGATTTCTGTCGGCACTGGGACTCACCGGAGTGGGTGCCCTGGTAGGAGGCACGTTGCCCGCCCGGGCCGTGTTGGGCGCCCCGGCCCTGAGCCCGCTCGCAGCCGCTTCGGGCGACCGCATCCTGGTGATCATCCAGTTGGAGGGCGGTAACGACGGGTTGAACACGGTCATTCCGATCCTCGATGACCGGTACCACGCAAAGCGTCCTACACTGGGCATACGGGATACGGCTGCCCTGGATGTGGGTCAGGAATTCGCGTTCCACCGGGCATTGGCTCCACTCGAGGGCGCGTTCTCCAGCGGCGAAATGCAGGTGATCCACGCCGTGGGGTACGACAATCCGGATCTCTCGCATTTCCGCTCCACGGATATCTGGGTGTCGGGAAGCGACTCCGACACCACCCTTCGATCCGGTTGGATGGGACGTGTGGTGGAGGGCCAATGGCCGGCGGTGATCACTGACCCGCCGTCCAGCCCATTGGCCGTCCAGATCGGCGGTGCCGCCATGATGTTTCGGGGGATGGAGACCAACGTAGGTGCCAACTTCCGGAATGCGGACCAACTGGCTCGACTGGCCGAGGGCGGCGTGTCCTACGATCCCGCAGATGTGCCGGATACCCGGTACGGACGGCTGATGAGCATCACCCGCGAAATCGCCAACCAGTCCTACCGGTATGCAGCCGCCCTGCAGGATGCCGCAGGAGGGGGGGTAAATGATGTCGGG
>JABDJZ010000014.1 GCA_013003255.1 Rhodothermales bacterium | reverse complement strand
AAATACAGGGGTCGCCACGGGGGTCAGCGCCTTCGTACGATGACTGCCTCCGGTGGTGCCCCCCGCTTGCCGGAAAAGCCGAAGCGAACCACGCCCCAGCCCGACCCGACCCGCTCATCCAGCCAATAGTCCACGGCCTCCTTCTCTGCCGCGCCGCCCGGATGCCCGGCGTAGATGACAACGATCAGGAGCCCGCCGGGGAGAAGGAGGTCCGCAGCTGCCGTCAGCGCATGACGAGTTGACCCAGGTCGCGTGATCAGGTCTCGGGAGCCGCCGGGAAGGTATCCCAGGTTGAATGCTGCAACGCGAACGCCGTCCGGCACGTAGTCCACCATTCGCGCATGGGTCTCCCGAACCAGGGTGACCCGCTCCCCAAGGCCCAAGTCACCCAAGCGACGGGCTGTATTCCGAAGCGCTTTCGCCTGAATGTCAAACGCCCAGACATGACCCGCAGACCCGACAGCCTGCGCCAATCGTGCGGTATCGTGACCGTTGCCTGCGGTGGCGTCTATCGCAACATCACCGGAACGAATTGCGTGAGCCGCGACCCGATGCACGAAGTCCAGTACCTTATGGGCCATCTGTCATGACGGAATTGGTAGCCCCCTATACGCCCCCTGCGGACCGGAGTCTCTTCCGCCGGGAAAACCTCGTGGTCCTGCTTCTGACGCTGGTCGGCCTGACCATGTTCGCCACCCGGTACGCCGAGACCCAACCCTCCGCCAGGATACCCATTCAGGTGGACCGGGACGAGGCCGGACGCCTGGCACTGGCCCACCTGCAGGAATTGGGGTACGCCACCTCCGAGCTGTCGATCCGAAACGTCTCGTACCAGTCTGACCCGGCGTGGAGCGCCTTCCTGCAGTCCGAAGTGGACGACGCCGCTCCTCTCAGGACGTTCAGGCCTGATGCGTGGTGGGCCGTGGTCCTCAATCGGACCAATCAGGTTCGGCCCATTCTGCTCAGACTTACTCCGGCCGGCGAGGTGTTCTCGGTAAACCACCCCCTCCCCGAGACCCGCGCCGGAGCACGGCTCTCGCCGACGCAGGCCCTCGGAATTGCCAGTACGTTCCTGCAGGAAGTGGCTCACACACCGCTGACCGGGTGGACGCTTCAGAATTCCCGGGTCGATCAACTGGGTGGCCGGTCAGATCATACCCTGACGTGGAACCAGCCCATCCCGGGAGCGGACGGCTCTTTCAGGACGCTACGACTGGTTGTGGCCGGCGATGCTGTCTCGAGCTGGTCCCGGGCGGTAGAACTGTCGCCTGAATTCCGGAGCCGGTTCGGCCCCAAGGAGACGCTCCACACCTTCATGGACTTCGGGTTGCTCCTGCTGGTGATCCTGGTCTGGGTGGCAGCGATGGTGGTCTTTGCCCTGCGCTTTCGATCAAGCGAGATCGGTCTGAGGAATGGCATCCTTGTGGTGTTCGCACTGATTCTGGTGTTCGTGTGGTTCGGCTTCAATACCAGCCCGTACACCGCCTACAGCGCGGTGGCCAATCCCCAGAGCCCGTTCCAGTTGGCGTTCGTATACATCGGCGTCAGCATCCAGGTATTCCTGACCTCACTCGGTCTGTTCTTTGTCTGGAACGCCGGAGAGTCCGTCTCCCGTGAGGTGTGGCCGGCCAAGCTGGGCGCCTTCGACAAGCTGTTTGCCCAGCGCTTCTTTACGCGCGACATCGGTGCCGGAATCCTCCGCGGGTTTGCCATGGCATCCATCTCCCTGGGCCTCTGGTTCACGCTGGTGCCCCTGATTGCCGACGGTCAGTGGACGGTGATCGGTCAGGAAGAGCTGATGCATCTGTCAGCCATTTTCCCACCCGGACTGGCGCTGGGGGCCGGGCTGATGACCGGACTGCTGGTCACCGCCTACGCCTACCTCTTTACGTTGGGCCTGCTCCGGTGGCGCACCCGGCGCACCTGGATAGCCGTGCTGGCGACCGCCATCTTGTTCGGCGTCTTCTTCAGCGAGACCACCGTGATATTTGACCGTCGGGTCGGCGCCGTCCTGTCCGTGATTGTCGGCCTTGCCGGCTACTGGTTCTTCCTTCGCTACGACCTCTGGACGGTCTTCTGCGGCTCCTTTTTCTCCGGTCTGCTTCTGGGATCAGCCCTCTACGTCGTTCACCCCGCGTTTCAGTGGGAGGGCGTTTTGGGACTGGCCACTGCCGGGTTGGCCGTTCTCTACGGCGCCGCGGCCGTCTACCGCGGCAAGGCGGTTGCTGACGGCGATGTTTCGCCCACGTATGTGCGTCACATTTCGGAGCGCGAGCGGCTGAAGTTCGAGTTGGACATCGCCCGGCAGGCACAACTCCGCATGCTCCCGGCGCAGGTCCCGGAGCCGACAGGACTCGAGGTGGCCGCGTTCTCGGAACCGGCCCGAGAGGTGGGTGGCGACTACTACGACTTCCTGGAACTGCCAGGCAACCGGCTGGGCATCGTGGTGGGCGACGTGTCGGGAAAAGGGATGTCCGCGGCACTGTACATGACCATGCTGAAAGGCTACCTGCAGTCGCGGTTTGAGTCTGACCAGTCGCCTTTAAGCGTACTGGCGCACGTCAACCGGATGTTCGGACAGAGTTCGGACCGGGCGATGTTTGCCACCATGATCCTCTGCGTGTTCGACATTGACCGGAAAGTCGTGACGTTTGCCCGGGCCGGTCACTGCCCCCTTCTGGTCTACCGTCCCACGGATTCCTCCGTTTACGTCCTTCAACCGCAGGGGATCGGGATCGGGTTGGAGCGTTCCGATCTGTTTGAGCGGCTGACCCGTGAAGAATCGCTGGACCTCAGGGCCGGAGACGTCATCCTGATGTACTCCGACGGAATCCCGGAAGCGCGTGATTCCGCCGGAAACGAGTTCGGCCGGCAGCGCCTCATTGATCTGCTTCGGGAGAATGCAGGCTCCGCCGAAGAGGTCCTGGCCCGGATCCGCGATGCACACCGTAGATTCGTGTCGGGAGAGGAGCCCCACGACGATCTTACCTGCGTGGTGGTCCGCCTGACCGCCGACGAAAGGCTGCCCCCGGTTTCAACCACGTGACCCGCTGAGCCCATGAGATCAGACGCCACCCAGTACGTCAGATTCCCCTCCGGACAGGGATACCCGGTGGCGTTCCGGCCGCTGAGCGCCCTCGCCGATTCGATGCGCGAGGTCGGCCTTCGACCAGGCCGGGTGCTGGTGGTGAGTGACCGGAACGTGGCGAACCTGTACGCGAAGCCTGTGGACCAGACCCTGCAGGCCGATGGCTGGGAGCCCCGCGTCCTGGCGCTCCCTCCGGGTGAGACCACGAAGACCCCGGAGCATCTTCAAGCCATCTACGACGCCGCACTGACCTGGGGGATCGACCGAAAGACACCCATTGTGGCACTCGGAGGTGGCGTTATCGGAGATCTCGCCGGATTTGCCGCGGCGACCCTCCTTCGGGGCGTCCCCCTTGTCCACGTCCCCACGACCCTGCTGGCGCAGGTGGATTCAGCCCTCGGTGGAAAGACCGGGATCAATCATGCCACCGGGAAGAACCTCGTGGGCGCCTTCTACCAGCCGTCTCTGGTTCTCTCCGACCTGCATACGCTGGCGACCCTGCCTGAGCGGGAGTGGAACAGTGGCAGCGCCGAGGTGGTCAAGCACGCGATCATCGGAGACCAGCGGCTGTTCGACCTCCTCACGGAGAGTTGGGGCCAGTTTGCGGTTCGCGACATCGACACGACCCGGGAAGTCCTGCGGCGCGCCTGTCAGGTCAAGATTGATATCGTCAGCCGGGACGAACGGGAGCAGGGGCCACGCGCGTTCCTGAACTTCGGCCACACCTTTGGCCACGCGCTTGAGGCAGCCACGGAATATGAGACGCTGGCCCACGGTGAGGCGGTGGCCATTGGTATGCGAGCCGCGCTCTACCTCTCCAGGCGGTACAATCCCAAGCTCAACTATGCCGAGTTGGACGCACTTGTCAGCCGAATCCCGGCCCCGCCGATTCCGGCCGACATCGCATTGGGCGAGGTCATGCAGGCCATGCGTACCGACAAGAAGGCGGAAAGCGGCCGCCTCCGATTCATCCTGGTGAAGCGCATCGGCAGTCCCTACGTCACGGACCAGATTGCCGCGGCCGATGTCGAAGCCGCGTGGCGGCACGTTCTCGTCACCTGAGACTGAGCGTGCCAAGCCGCGTGCTCCTGATCCCTCACGCCATGTCCGGCAGGCCGACCTGCTAACCCATTCCCGCGGGCACCGCGCCGGGCCGCGTTCGTTCAGGAAGCATGGCCACCCCCATCACACACTTTTCGCGCCGGGCGCTGCGCGCCTTCGGAGGCGTTGCCCTTCTCGGGTTGGTGGTGTTTTTCGCGGCTACGCGGACAGAGATTGGCCGCGATGCCGTGGCCAGGCAGGTGGAAGCACAGTTTGCCCGATCGACCAACGGGCAACTGATCATCGGAAAGCTCACGGGAAACCTGGTTCAGGCCTTCACGGCCACCGACGTCCGGATTCTGTCGGCAGAGGGAAGAACCCTTCTTGCGGTTGACACCATCCTCGCAAGTCCTTCCTGGAGCGACATGCTGCGACGTCGATTCGACACACGCCGCATTGAGTTGCGCAGGCCCCGCCTCCAACTGGAGTCCGACAGCACCGGCCGCAGCAGGTGGGCCTCCCTCCTGCCCAGATCAGAAGGTGGCTCCCGCGCCAGCGGGTGGTCCTTCGAGTCCGCCCGGATCGTCGTCGTGGACGGCGTGGTCACCACGCCGCTACTCGGTGACCCGGTGTCGCGCCGCATCCTCGGTCAGCAGCTCAACCTCGATGCGCGCATCGAGCGCCTGGAGTCTGCCTATCTATTCAATGTCCGTGACGCTTCCGGTCAGAGTACGGACGGCGCCGTGACCGTCCAGACCGCCTCCGGTCAGGCTGTGGTGGACTCCAACAGCGTTGTGATCAACCAGGTCAGGGTCATTTCCGGTAACTCGGACATCGACGTCGCAGGCAGTTGGATGCGGGATCAACCCGACCGATTCTCGGTGGACCTGCGTCGGTCACGGGTCTCGTTCGATGAGGTGGCCTCCTTTTGGCCAGAGTCGCCACTTCGGGGCCTGGCTACCCTCGAGGCCAGTGTATCCGGGCAGACAAACGACTTCGTGATCTCCCGCGTGGCGCTGCAAACCGGCAGGTCCCGCGCAGAGCTTTCCGGAACCGTGGTGGGCTGGCCCGACTCAGCCATGGTGGATCTCTCCACCGGAGTCCAGCCTCTGCTTCGAAGGGATTTTGATCGCCTTCTGCCCCGCGTGCCGTTGCCGGAACGTCTGGTCGTCGACTCCCTCTTCGCCACAGGGACGCTGGCCGGCACCATTCTGGGGCCTGCGCGGGACGCCGCCTTCTCAACCACAGCCGGAACGCGCGGGGGGACGCTTTCGGCCACGGGTCAGCTCACGGACGAAGAAGACGGCCTGCGAATCACTGGAAGGCTGGAGCCCACCAACGTGGACCTGGGGCGCCTCTATCTAACCTCCACGGCCAGCACCTCAATTACGGGATCGACCGATTTTGACGTTGTTCTGGCAGACGACATGAGCCGGGTGGCTGGCGGAGTTGCCGGCACCTTGACCAATACCCGGTTGGGCACCAGTCGGATCGACCGGATGGTGCTGGCAGCCACCATCGACGGAGCCTCTGGGTTCGGGGAAGCGAGGCTTTTCCAACCGGAGGGCACCGCTACGCTCACGGCAGACTGGAGCGGGCAGCGCGCGAATCTGGTGGGCACGGCGGCATCGCTGGATCTCGGTCCCCTGCTGGGACAGGACTCGCTTTTCACGAAGGTTCATGGCGCCCTGACCGCCTCCATCAGCGATGCCGGTTCGCGGTACGGTACGGTGTCCATTCAGGTGGACTCCGCTTCGGTGCGGACTGCCCGTGGCACGTCCACGCTCCGGGATCAATCCCTCACGGCTGATCTTGGGCGGGAAGACTCGCTACTGGTCCTCGCTCTGCGCGGCTCCGAACTCCAGGGGCGCATCGTCACCGACGTGGATGCCCCCACCGCAAGCCTGGGGCTCAGGTTCTGGAGCCGCGCGCTGCGAAACGCGGCCTCACGAGAAGCCAATAAGCCGCTGCATGCCGCCCCGGCGCGTACAGATACCGCCGAACTCCAGGCGGCCATTCTACGCGACGAATTCCGGCAGGCCTTCCAGCGTGTCGGCTCGGTGCGCGCCAACCCGGATCAGCCCCTCTCCATTTCGGGCAACTTGGCACTGCAGGACCTCGGCCGCCTGCAGTCCTGGCGACCCGGTGGTCCCCCGCTTACGGGCTCGGCGGCCTTGACGGTCTCGCTCCGGAGTGATCTCAACGTGCTTGAGACCGACATGTCACTGTCTTCCGATTCGCTTGGCCGCGGGGGCAGCGTGCTGCACGCACTGCAGGCTGGCCTGTCTCTGGAAACGGACTACAACGGTCCCGTGGAGGACGCACTCGTCCTGGAACTAACAGCGCGATCGGACTCCCTCCTTTCCCCGGTATCATCGCTGCCGTCCCTCCACCTGACCGCGGCTTTCTCGGATCGCGCGGGATCCGTGGCGGTGCAATCCGGGCGTGGAAGCAGGCTCGGTCCGCTCAACCTCAACGCGCAACTCCAACTGCAGGAGGATCGGAACCGTGTCAGGCTCGACTCGCTGGGTTTCGCTGCCCGCCAACTCAGGTGGTCCTTGGACCGCCCCGCCATTCTGGATGTCTTCAGCGACGGGTTGACCGTAGAGGGGCTCGCGCTTTCCGAGGAGGTGGCCTCTCAGCGCCTGATACTTGACGGGACCATTTCGGATGCACCCCAGGACACCCTGGCCGTCACGGCCCGCTCCTTGCGGCTCGCCGAGATCACCGAATTTGGACAGCTGCGCCGCGAACTCGGTGGACTTCTGAGCGCGGATATCCAGCTGACCGGAGGACTGGCCAGGCCCCGGATGGATGGCAACATTCGAGTCCCGACGTTCATCATGGATGATCGAATGCTCGGCAACCTGAGACTCGACCTCTCCCTTTCAGCTGATCGGGACGCCGTGGGCGTGGACCTCACGGTTACACCTTTGACGGTGCCCACCGCCGTCCCGGCCGTCTCCGAGGTGATCGACAACCGACTCACGCTGGCCGGCTCGGTTCGTCTGCCGTCCGGCAACGATGAGGGAGCCTGGGATCTCGATCTTGGCATTGAGCGCGGTGACCTGTTCTTTCTGAAGTACATCTTCAACGAGAGCGCAGACCGCTTCGACGGGTACCTGGTCGGCGGTGGCAGGGTGTCGGGCCCATTTGCCAAACCCATCGTGGATGCCTCGGCGGAGGCGTTCGACGGCGAGTTCGGCATCGTAAAGACAGGCGTCCGGTACTTCGTGGACGGAGCCGTCCGCATTGATCGGGAGGCCATCCACTTTGACCGGGCATCACTGCGGGATCAGGACGGCGGATCGGCCGAATTGACGGGCCGCATGTACTTCAATGACTACCGGTTCTTCTCCTTCGACATACAGGGAGAACTGGACGAACTGCTGGTGATGAACCGGTCCGAGACGGAGGACCTTCCCTTCTACGGATTCATCCGCGGCACGGGGCAGGCCACCCTGACCGGCCCTCTGACAAACGCCACTCTTCGCGTACCCAACGGGTACACCCGCGCGGACAGCGAACTCTTCATCCCCATTGTCGACACCATCGAGGAAGGCGATGCGTCGTTCATCATTTTTGCGGACTCGACGGGCAGGCGTCCTGACATCCAACGACTCATTCGACGCCCGTTCGTGTTGGCGAGGCGAGCCTCCTCGGAGCGACAGTTCCTGGACGGGCTCGACATGGACCTCAACATAGACGCCCCCCGCGGCTCGCTGATTCACCTGGTGATTGACCCGCTGCTGGGTGACGTGATCAACGCGGAAAGCACCGGACGCGTACAGATCAGGCGAAACCAGGGGGAATTCGGGGTCTACGGCCAGATGGAGGTTCTCGGCGGCGACTACCTGTTCACGGCCGGCGAGGTGTTCGTCCGAAGGTTCACGATTGAGCCCGGCGGCACACTCTCCTGGGTGGGCGACCCCGTGAATGCCCGCATGGACCTCTCGGCCATCTACCGAACGCGGGCCAGTACCACGGGCCTCGATGATGTGAACCTTGGCGGCGCCCTGATTCCACTGATCGTGGAATTGCAGATTTCCGGGCTGGTGGCCTCGCCCAATGTGGATCTGGGGCTCAGCATCGATCGGTCCAACCAGAACGCACTGGGCGACTACCAGGCGCTTGAGGCCCGGCTGAACCAGCCTGACCGGGCTACCGAGTACGCCACGAGCGTGCTGCTGACCAATTCGTTTCAGCTGACCACGGACAACCTGACGGCCGGCGCCGGTGAGCAGCTGGCGTTCAACAGCGTGTCCCAGTTGGTGTCCTCCCAGCTGAGCCGCTTCCTGGACGCGGCCCTGCCGAACGTGGACTTCAACTTTGGATTGCAGGGAGAAAGGGCGGAAGATCTGGACATCACGTACGGCGTGGCGCTCCGGCTGCTGGACGAACGCCTGATCATTCGGGGCGAAGGGATCTACCAGGGCTCGAGCACGGACAATACACGCGCCAATACACAGGGCATCCAGGGAGAGTTCGTGGTCGAAGTGCGCCTCAGCCCATCCGTCTCAGCCCAGGTCTTCTTCCGACGCGAGGGCGACATCCTTCAGAACGCAGACCTCACAAACACAGCCGGCGCAGGCCTTACCTACCAGACGGATTTCCCGTCCTGGAGGCAAGCCCTGCGCCGGCTGTTCGGGCGCGGAGAGGCTCAGGCGGTTATACCGCCAGCCCCGCCCGATGACGACGAGCGGTGAACTCGGAAGGGTTCCTTCCGAAGTGCTCGCGGAAACACTTGGCGAAGTACGACAGGCTGTTGAAGCCCACAGCGTAGGCCACCTGGGAAACGGGCTCCGAACCCTGCTCCAATTGGCGTGCGGCCTGCTGCAACCGAATGGACCGGATGAAGGAGTTGGGTGACTGGCCGGTGGTCTCACGGAGTCTGCGCTGCAACTGACGGGCACTCAGACCCATCTCGGCCGATAGCTCGCGGACGCCGAAGTTGGGATTGGACAGGTTCGCCTCGACACCTTCCTGGGCACGGCGGACAAAGCGGACATCCTCGTCATTGCCGTTGGCGAATGCGCCCCATGCGCCGTCTCCGCCCCACGGATCCTCGCGTCCTTCCACCAGACGGGACACGGTGCGACCGACCTCGTCAATCAGGAGCGGCTTGCGAAGAACTGCGCTGGGCTGGTACGGGAGGTGATCAAAGCGATCAGCGATGTCCTCGTGTGCGGTAAGCGCGGTGACCAGCAGAACCGGGACGGATCCCAGCGTGTCCGAGCGGCGCATCCACTCCCAGAACGGACGACCGTGGCGGTCCTTGACGTTGGAACCGACGATGGCAAGAGCGGGCTGGCGTCGGGACATCATGGAGACTGCACGCGCTGCGTTCTCAGCCTCAACCACAGAATAGGTCTCGCCCAGAATCTCGCGAAGTCGGCTCCGGACCTTCTGATCCAGGTCAACCACCAGCACCTGGTCGTTGTTGGGCCGAACCGGAGCACCGTCTCCGGACGGTGTGGTCGTACCAACCGCTGGCGGTGCGGCATAGTGCCCATCACCGCTGGACTTGATTGGACCACGGTCTACCGCAAGGCCTCCGTTGTCAGGAACGGCCGTCACCGCTTCTACGGGAAATGTCTCTGCTGCCTCAGCGAGTTGCCGGGCGGAAGCGTCGGCTGATGCCTCACCGCGCACAAACAGGGTCTTCTCGGCCCGGAAGAGGCCGATACCCGCAATGGCAAGGCTGATAATCAGGAGAAGTAGTCCAATCATGGCTAGGGGTTGGGGCCGCTTTCGCCCCGCTCTTGTTTGATGTCGGTTCCCCGATTGCAAAACCGGGGCCGAATCACCCATGACGGCCACAAACAGCTCAAATCGGCCATAATGGGCGTTTTTGACGCCCCAGTGGTCTCTCTGATGGTTCCATTTCGCGACGATCCGTCTCAAGGAGAGATTGTGAGACCACAAAAAAGC
>JABDJZ010000045.1 GCA_013003255.1 Rhodothermales bacterium | reverse complement strand
GACGTCGGGGCCTATTGGGGCCTCTGGGATACGCACGGCAAGGTGAAGTACTAGGCTGGCAGCCACGGGCCCCTGACCCCAATCGCGTATGCTGGACCTCGGTTTCGAACACGCCATCTGCTACTCGGGCTACCGGACGGGTCAGAGCCCGGGCGCGGGCATTTTCCCGACTTACAAGCAGATCCGCGAGGACCTGCTGATTCTGCGTGACCGCTGGAAGCTGATCCGGCTATATGACTGCCGCCAGCACGCGGAGACCGTCCTGGAGGTCATCAAGCAGGAGGAGCTGGACCTGCAGGTCCTGCTCGGCGCGCACATCGGAGCTGAGGCAAATAACCCCTCCTGCCCCTGGGGCGGCGTGTACCCGGAGGACGAACTGAAGCGGATGCGCGTTCAGAACGAGGCCGAGATCGAGCGGCTCATTGCTCTGGCTGCACGATACCCCGACAGCATCTGCGCGTTGTCGGTCGGAAATGAGGCAACGGTGGAATGGACGGATCATCTGGTGCCCGTCTCCCGGGTTATCAAGTTTGTCCGGAGAGCCAAAGAAGCCACCGGGCTGCCGGTCACGTTTTGTGAGAACTACGTGCCCTGGCACGAGAAGCTGGCCGGGCTGGCAGAGGAGGTGGACTTCATCTCGATCCACACGTACCCCGTCTGGGAATTTCAACGGGTGGGTTCATCGCTGGCGTACACCCAGAAGAACTATCGGAGTGTGGCCGAGCGCTACCCCGAGAAGCGGGTTGTCATCACTGAGGCAGGGTGGACAACCAAATCGAACGGCCGCGGCATTCCTCCCGGGCACGTCAACGAGGAGGCCCAGGACCTGTACCATCAGCAGTTGATGGAATGGTGCCAGGAGGAGGGCATCATCACGTTTCTCTTCGAGGCCTTTGACGAAGACTGGAAGGGCTCGGACCACCCGAATGAGCCCGAGAAACACTGGGGTTTGTTCACAATGGACCGACGGCCCAAACAGGCCATGCACCGGTTCTTTCCACACCTGGGCTGACCCGGCGCAGCGCATATTCGCTGAAGCGCGTTTGAATCCGCCGTCCGGCGATCAAACAGACGCCCTGAATGGCGTACATTCCTGACTCACGAACTGAATTTCGTCCATGGGCGGTACTCCCACCATCACGGCCAAACCCAATGAGCGCAAGCTCAACATTTGGGAGCGCATGTATCTCCCCGAGGTGCTGAAGGGACTCGGGTACTCATTCAAGCGAATGAGCGATCCTATGTACACCTTCCAGTATCCCGAAGAGCAGTGGTATCCGCCTGATGCCTACCGGGGTCGTCCGGTGCTGGTCGAGGAAGAGGGCAAACCCCGCTGCGTCTCGTGCAACCTGTGTGCCCGCGCGTGCCCGCCGATGGCCATTTCCATGCAGTCGCATGAAATCGATGGGCCCAAGGAGCGCGAACCCCAGTGGTTCGAGATCAACATGCTCCGGTGCATCTACTGCGGTTTCTGCGAGGAGGTTTGTCCCGAGGAGGCCATCGTGATGTCCAAGGAGTACGATCTCACCTTCCAGGATCGGGACGAGGCTATCTTCGGGATGGACCGCCTGCTGGTCCCCAAGGAGCGACTGAAGGATCGTCTGGACTGGCTCGCCAAGCAGCGGAATCCGCAGTTCGGTGAAGAGGTGTGGGACCATCCGGAAGAAAACAACCGGCATTCGCTGCAGAATCGGCCATTCCTGAAGGCGCTGACCGCGGCCAAGGGCCACTAGTCATGTCCCGCAGAGACGAGATTCTGGGACAGCTGACGTATCTCGTCGATGAGTTGGAGGCCCAGATTGGCGTAATCGGGCTGATTCCCCACGTACTGTGGGATGCTCGCCCACCCGAGGCCGCGACACTACGCGAGATGTACGCGTCCATGCTTGAGCGCGAGCACGGTGCAAATCGAACGCGATTCGGTTTGGAACCTCAGCAGGTTGCGGACAGCCTGGAGCCGGCCGAGTTGCTTTCTGCTCTGGCCGGTGCCCGCTCCGAGTTGGTCTCGGCGCTGGAGGGTACCGACTTCAATGAGGAAGTGGCCTACCAGATCACCCAGGAAGACACGGATGCGCTTCGCCGGGTGGCTGAACGCCTGCACGAAACCAGCATGGGGACACCCCAGGTCAAGGCCGGGTAGCTTCAGCGGTCAGGTTCGGCGGCAGACCAGCGCCGCCCTCGTCCGCGGCTACGCAGTGCCTCTCGGAATCCTCGATCCTCGGCGGGGGAGAACCCGAACGAAGGGTTGCAAACCCTTGGATTTGGAAAGACGATCCAGCTTCTGCGACGCGCTCGTGCTCAGCACGGTGCCAGATGGATAAAGCAGGGCACCCTTGCCGCTTGAGAGATTGGACGCCAGTGTCATTCCGGGCGCGAGACTCATCGTCGAAACCAGCATGCCCTCGTGGGCCTGCGCACCGTCATCGTCTTCGGCCACCTGCCTGAGAATATCCAGAAGCCGCGGGTCGTAGTAGGTGCCTCTTCGACTCTCCAGAGACGAAAGTGCGTGACTCAACGGTCGTTTGAGCACATGGCGGGATTGGTCGTAGGCGGATGCGATGGCGACGATGCGTGATCCCAATGGAATGGTCAGCCCTTTTAACCCGTCGGGCTGCCCAGATCCGTCATACCGCTCCTCCTGGTGGCAAATGGCCTCCCGGATCTTGGCGGGGGCGGAGACGGCCTCCAGGATTCCTGCGGTTCGAAGGGCATGAACGTGACGTCCTTCGCGGCTTCCATGGTGGCTGGCCATCTTGCCGAGATCGTGAATCATGCCGGTTAGCCTGATCTCCCGGACCTCGTCCACATTGAGGTTGAGGTAGACCGCCATGCGGCAAGCCAACTCTCCGACGCGACGTCCGTGCTGACCCAGGTCAGGGTCGACCAGGTCCACCATGTCTGCCAGGGCATTGAAGGCAACCTCGAAGGAATCACGGACCGATTCCCGGATCTTGTGACTCATGGTGAGCAACTTGTCCCGGGCTCGCTCCGCCCTCACCAGACATGAGACGTCTCGCTTAATGGCAGCAAAGTGCGTGATCTCGCCGTCCTCATCGACCATCGGGTTGATGGTCATGTCCTCGTAGTAGAGCGCTCCGTCCTTTCGCTTGTTGATCAGCCGGCCGGTCCACACCTCACCTGAAAGGACAGTTTCCCAGAGTTCGGTGTACACCTCAGGACTCTGTGCTCCTGACTTCAGTTTGCGCGGCGTTTCGCCTATCAATTCCTCCGGAGCGTATCCCGTCAGCGCCTCAATGGCAGCGTTGGCCCAAATGACGGTGCCATCCCGATCCGTGATGACCACAGCATCAGACGTGACTTCCAGGGCCTTTAGTTTTAGCGCATCCAGGTGGGGCATGGCAGGTCTGACAAATGCTTGTTCTAGCATCGGCCAACCGGACCCAAATCTGAAGTGCGCCGGGACGTCAATTATCCGGTAAGCGGCAGAATTGCGGGCCGAACAGACACTAGAGTCAGGGTTTCGCCCGTTAACATTAAGGTAGCCTTGTGGTTACGGCTTCCCATGCATCTGTAACATCCCTGTCAGTAGGGTGTCATAAGGTGCGAGTAAGCTTCCTTTCACCTTACCGCCTCTGAATGGCTCGTAGCGCCAACTACGAACAACTCGCCACCGCTTTCCGCCACGGCAACTTTGCTCCGCTGTACCTCCTGTACGGCGAAGAACAGTATTTCGTGGACAAGCTTCAGCGACTGGCCATTGAGAATGCCATAGCGCCGCACGAGAAGGACTTCAACATGGATCTGGTCTATGGACCGGAAACGGATGTTCAGAAGGTCCTGGCTCTCTGCGCCAGCTACCCGGTAATGGCCCAGAGGCGACTCGTCATTGTCCGGGATTTCCAGAAGCTGGAAGAGAACAAGCGGTTCAAAGCGTATGCGGAGCAGCCCAACCCCACAGCGGTGGTGCTCCTGGTCTGCTCGGGGAAGGTGAACACTTCCCATCATCCCTACCGCGCCATCAAGCAGCATGGCGTGGCCCTGGAACTGAAGCGACTCTACGAGCGGGACATGCCGCGGTGGATTGAGTCAGAGGTGAAGAGTCACGGAGCCACCATCGAGTCCAATGGACTCCAGATGCTGACCCAATTCGTGGGAACGGACTTGCAGCGCGCCGCCCGCGAGATAGACAAGGTGCTCACCTTCGCAGGTGACCGAAAGCGCATTACATCAGACGACGTTGTCCAGGCGAGTGGTCACTCGGCTGACGTCAACGTGTTCGAATTGCAGAAAGCCGTGGGAAAACGGCGATTCTCCGCAGCTCTGGCAATTACGGAGCGGTTGTTGCAACAAGCATCAAACAGCCGTGGAGAGGCGCTAATGATCATCGGATTGCTGACATCTTACTTCTCGAAGCTCTGGGTTCTGACAAGTTGTCAGAGACAAAGCTTTAGCGAAAACGAGATGGCAAAGCGTGTCGGGATCCCACCTTTCTACATAAAGGAGTATCTTAACACGCTTAGGCGATTTGATGCGCCCGCGCTGGCCACAGCGTTCAGGATTCTTGCGGCGGCTGACTTCGAGCTGAAAGGCGGAAGCAGTCGTAACGAGCGCCTGATCCTGATGCTGGCACTTCGTCGGATTATCGGCGGAGGGGGCAACGCAGCATTAGCCGCATAGATCCACGGTGGGTAACCGCCAATCGAACTTCGGTTCGAAAAACAGAAAAGCATGACTGAGACGACAACCAAGGTCAGCCCGCTCAAGAAACGGACGCTACGCGTAAAGGCGAGTAAGCTTGGGGTTCAGCCCAATGTGAACCCGAACAATCGCCACTACGAAGCGCTCCAGGCCATGAGCGATGAGGACCTCATGTCCCAGTCCCAGATGGGAACCGTCGAGGCCTTCGACATTCTCGTCAGCCGGTACAAGGATCCTCTTACCAACTATATCTATCGCTTTCTCGGCGATATGAAGGAGTGCGAAGACCTGCTGCAGGAGACCTTCCTGCGTGTCTATCGCAACCGCCACTCATACCGCCGGATTGCCAAGTACAGCACCTGGCTCTACACCATTGCCGGTAACCTTGCCCGCTCCGAGTACCGGAAGCGCAAGCGTCGCCGTCTGTACTCCCTCCAGTCCGTCAACCGTGACGACGAGGAGTACGAGGTGGAGATTCCGGATGAGACGTTCTCGCCTGACAAGCACGCCGAGAGCACCATCCAGGATCACTTCATCCAGGAAGCGCTGGCCCAGATCCCGGAGGAATTCCGCGAAGTGGTCGTGCTGCGCGATGTGCAGCAGCTGGCCTACGAGGAAATCGCCGATATTACGGGCCTCCCGATGGGTACGGTCAAGAGCCGCATCAACCGCGGCCGGACCAAGCTCCAGGCGCTGCTGAAAGACATCTACACGCCTTCGAACGACGACTAGTCGTTCAGACGGTTTGATTTGAAAGGCCGGTGGAGGGTAACCTCTGCCGGCCTTTTTCTCTTTTTGGGATGTCGTGGTTCTGGTGCGTTTGGCGTTTGATCCTAAACAGTGTGCAATGAGATATCTGCTGGCAGCAATGCTTCTGGCTTGCTCGGGGTGCGCAGCCCCGCAAGCGACAACAGACATTCTTGGGTCCGGGACCATCGAGCGGGTCGATCCGGAGACAGGGCGTGTGACACTCGAGAAGTTGCCCATTCTGATTGGGGGCCTTCAGGAGCTGCAGAAGAGCATCCGCTACCCCGAAACAGCCAAGCAAGAGAGACGGCAAGGCGTCGTCAGATTGCAGGTAATTGTCGACGAGGCCGGCGCCCCCGAGGAGATTACCGTATTGCAGAGTGCTGGGG
>JABDJZ010000031.1 GCA_013003255.1 Rhodothermales bacterium | reverse complement strand
GGGGCCGCGCGGCGCTCGCAGGCCTCGACCGGGCGGATTCCATCGCGCTGGATCCGCATAAATGGCTCTTCCAGCCTTTCGAATGCGGATGCCTGCTGGTTCGTGATGCTGCGGCCCTTCGGGCGGCCTACGCCATCCACCCTGAATACATGCGGGATACCCTGCTGGAGGATGAGGAGACGAACTACTGCGAGTACGGTGTCCAGCTGTCGCGTTCGTTTCGTGCCCTCGGACTGTGGCTGACCCTCAAGACGTTCGGGGCTCGGGCCGTGGGTCAGGCCATTGACCACGCTTTCGAACTCGCGGACCACGCAGAGGCTCTGATTCAGGACATGGATGGATGGGAGGTGGTCACGCCGCCTTCCATGGCCATTCTCACCTTCCGGTTTGTCGGTGCCTCCGAGTCGGACTTCAACCGGCGGAACGCGGGGCTGGTCAGGCAACTGCGCGAGAGCGGCGTTGCCATGGTCAGTTCCACCCTGCTCGGTGGTCGCTATGTGATCCGCCTCTGCCCCATCAATCCGCGTACGACGCGTGAGGACATCGAGGTGACGCTCGCCGCGCTGGACGAATTGGCACGGGCAGCCGGGGCGTAGGGCCGCGCAGGGCCGGTGGCCGTTAGGGACCGCTTGATAGGTGGTCGCGCCGGGCCCGCCTCCCCTACTGCCGGTAGGACGCCGCGATCTCAGACAGCCGCGCCTGAATGGCCGACTCCGGATACCAGCGGCCCTGCACCATCACCCCGGCCCGCTCGGCCACGTGGGCCAGGTCGGTCAGCGGATTCTCCTCCAGAAGCATCAGGTCTGCGCGGTGCCCCTCCGCAACCAGGCCGAACGTGTCCCAGGCGGAGAAGTAGGCGCCGACGTTTCGGGTGCCCGTGACCAGGACGTCGTAGGGCGACATTCCGGCTTCCAGCATGCGCGCCATCTCACGATGCAGCGAGAAGCCGGGCACGGAATACTGCTGGGGGGCGTCAGTGCCCATGAGGATCCCGGCGCCCGCTTCGTGCAGCGCGGCCAGCACTTCCATGCGGGCGTCAATGACCGCCTGGTTGCTGTCTCGGTCAAACTGGGGGCTGCCCAGCCGTTGCCGAAACTGGCGTTCCCATGAGGCCCTGGAGCCCTCCGACACATACTGCAGCTCCGGGAAGGCATTCAACTCGTCCAGATTGTTTACAGAATACAGCGTCTCCCACAGCACCATGGTCGGAACCACCCAGGCCCGGGCCTCGATGGTCCTGGCGACGATCTCCGCCAGCGCGTCCGGATCCACGGCTCCGGGACTGACGCCGTACAGGTACTCCACGTAGCCGTCCAGATGGTCGAAGGTCAGTTGCCCCATTTCGATGGCGTGCTCGAGGCCTACGTCCGCGGGGACATGCCCGCCAAAGTCGATGCCGGCGCCGCGTGCGGCAATTGCCATGGAGTCATACTCGGCAAGCGTCAGGCCAGGATGGATCTTCAGCAGATCCCACCCTTCCTGAACCTGCCTCCGGACCTTCTCGCCGGCTTGTTCCGCCGAGCTCACGGAGTTGCCGTTGAAGCTCGGTCCTGCCAGATAGAGGTTGGGCGAATCGAGTTCGCCGCGGTTTGCCTGTTCGCGAAGCGTCAGTTGCCCGTCGTAGCCCAGCATCCCGCGGACCGTCGTGATGCCGTTGGCCAGGTAGAGAAACAGGGTGTTCTGGATCTCGGATTCCGGTTGGTTCGGCGGTGGAATGTGCCCATGCATTTCCGCCAGCCCCGGCACCAGGTAGCGGCCACTACCATCTATGACCAGGGCCGTAGGCGGAATCGAAACACTGGAAGCGGGACCGACCGTGATGATGCGGTCTCCTTCGATGAGCACCGTCTGATCCTCGAGGACCCGTTCCTCATCCATGGGAACGACGTGCACGTTGACGAAGGCCACCACTGATTCGGCACCGGTCGCAACAGGGCCGGCTTGCTGTCCGCACAGGTTGATGGGCACCAGGCCGAAGGCCAGCAGGAAGGATAGCAGGAGCGATTTCATGGGAGCCAAGATAGCTGTAAGCGGAGGAACGATGGATTCCCGGGTGCGTGGTAGCCTCCGCAAAACCCGCGGAGCATGAGTCTGACAATCGCTTCCCCCGCCACGTCAATCCGGACACTGGGTGCCCTTCGCGAGTCGGGGTACAAGATCATGTCCATCAAGGACGAGATCAGGGCCAACCTGATCAAGGCCCTCCGCGAGGGACATGACCCCTTTCCCGGAGTCCTGGGCTTTGACCAGACGGTCATCCCACAGATTCAGAACGCCATCCTTGGGCGACACGACTTCATTCTGCTGGGACTCCGCGGTCAGGCCAAGAGCCGCATCCTGCGACTGTTGCCCGGGCTGTTGGATGAGTTCATCCCCATCGTGGCCGGGAGCGACCTTCGCGACAACCCGTTCGACCCCATCTCCAAGTACGCCCGTGACCTGATCGAGGAGCACGGAGACGAGACGCCCATCGAGTGGCTGCATCGAAGCGAGCGATACGGCGAGAAACTGGCCACCCCGGATACGTCCATTGCCGATCTCATCGGGGATATTGATCCCATCAAGGCGGCGCATCGCAAACTGACGTATGCCGACGAGGAGGTGATTCACTTCGGAATCATCCCTCGCACCAACCGCGGGATCTTCGCCATCAACGAGCTTCCCGACCTGCAGCCCCGCATCCAGGTGGGTCTGCTGAACATCATGGAGGAGCAGGACATCCAGATTCGCGGGTTCAACATCCGCTTTCCGCTGGACCTGCTGATGGTCTTTTCGGCCAATCCGGAAGACTACACCAATCGCGGCAGCATCATCACGCCGCTCAAGGACCGGATCGACAGCCAGATCATTACCCACTACCCGGCGACGGTCGAGACCGGCATTGCAATCACGGACCAGGAGGCCTGGCAGGAAAGGACGGGCGAGGTCACGGTCCATGTGCCCCACTTCTTTCGGGAGATCATCGAGCAGGTGGCCTTCGAGGCCCGTGGCAGCGAGTACGTGGACCAGAACTCGGGCGTCTCGGCCCGCATGACCCGCGCCGCCCTGGAGAACCTGATCTCGGCGGCCGAACGGCGGGCTCTTCTCTGTGGAGAGCGGGAAACCACAGCCCGTCCCTCTGACCTCTGGTTCGTGGAGGCCGCCATCACCGGGAAGCTGGAACTGGTCTACGAGGGAGAGCAGGAAGGGGCGCAAACCGTGGCCCAGGTGCTCACCGGCCGTGCGCTCAAGAACACGTTCGCCCGGCATTTTCCCTCGCCGGAGCGGGACCGGGCGCCGTACCAGAAGGTGCTCCAGTGGTTTGCCGGCGGCGGGACCCTGGAATTACACCATGACATGCCGTTTGTGGAATATGCCAAGGCGCTGGATCGGGTGGATGGACTCCGGGAGGTGACGGACCGCCTGGCAAAGCCCGAGAGTCCGGCCGTTCGCGCGTCGACCATGGAATTGGTCCTGGAGGCCCTGCACCAGCAGTCTCTCCTGGGCAAGGAGGCCGGAAAGGCCTCCCGTATATTCGTGGACATGATGGGGTCGATGCTCTCAGGCATCGCTCCGGATGACGACGAGGACTTCGACGAGTTCGACCAATGAGCACTCCTGGCGCGGTGCGGTCCAGACCTGCCCGAGCGGGCAGGACAGGGCTGACGATAGGATTCGCGGTGGCACTTGCCATCCTGCCGGCGACCGCGCCCTCGTCTCAAGCCCAGACCCAACGCGTTGCCCCGAACGAACTGGTGGCACTTCCGGGGAGTGACCACCCGCACAGGGTTCCGCTACGGGGTGGCGCATCGATGGCCAGTCCCGGATTCGATGCCACCTTCTACGACCTGCAGCTGCGCATTGAACTGAGCCCGGAGAACCTCGTGGGCACGGTCCGTGTCCGCGGGGTGGCACGAGAGGCCATGAGTAGTCTGGTGCTGGATTTCGATCCGGCAATGCGGGTCGAGGGCGTGCTTGATCGGAACGGCCAGCCGCTGGCCTCCAGTCGACCGGACGGAGCGCTGTCCATTACGCTGGCGTCTACCGCGATGGTGGGAGATACAATCGATGTCACGGTCTACTACGAGGGTAGGCCCCAGGTCACGGGGCTGGGCGGATTCGTGTTTGATACCAATCAGAGCGGCAAGCCGGCCATCTGGAGCCTCAGCGAGCCCTACGGAGCGCGCACCTGGTGGCCGTCCAGGGATCACCCGGGTGACAAGGCCGACTCGGTGGACGTAAGCATCGAGGTGCCGCAACCACTCACGGCCGCTTCAAACGGCGTGCTGACTCACGTGGAGGAAGTGATTGGTGGCTACCGGAGGTTTCACTTCGAACACCGCTATCCCATTGCCACGTACCTGGTGTCCGTCGCAGTAGCCGAGTACGACGTGGATACTCAGCTGTACAGGCGGCCTCCGGCCCTGGCCCAGGACCTCGGCGAGCTGGAACTCCCGCTGGTCCATTACAGCTTTGCCGGCAACGGTGCCTTTGAGGGGAGTCACCCGCAGTACGGATTCCAGTACATCACCGACATCTTCCCGGTCCTCGAGCACTGGTTCGGCCCCTATCCGTTTGCCAGGGAGCTGTATGGCCACGCGCAGTTCACGTTCGGCGGTGCCATGGAGCACCAGACGCTCTCATCGATGACCACGAACTACCAGGGGACCATGGCGCACGAATTGGCGCATCAATGGTTTGGCGATTCGGTCTCACCGGGGTCGTGGCGGGACCTCTGGCTGAACGAGGGTTTCGCGACCCTCGGCGAACTCATCTACTGGCAGGCAACGGAGTTCCCGGACGTGCACGACCAGATCTTTGACATCTACTACCGTCGCGCCCTGCAAGCCGAGGGTACGCTGGTGCTGCAGGACACCACCGACGTGCTGGACATGTTTGCCCACAGCCGGGTGTATGCGAAGGGCTGGATGGTACTCCGGATGCTGCGGGGCATCGTGGGCGAGTCCGTGTTCCGTGAGATTCTGAAGGCGTACGCTGCGGATCCGCGCTACCAGTACGGCACCGCTCGAACCGAGGACTTCGCAGCACTGGCCGAGACCATTTCCGGCCAGAGTCTGGGCTACTTCTTCGCCCAGTGGGTCACCGAAGGGGATGGATATCCGTTCTACAGCGCCCGCTGGGGAAAGCGCCCCAACGGCGCCTCGTGGGACGTGGAAGTCACCCTTGAGCAGACCGGGAACGCCCGCACCTTCCAGATGCCCATCTGGATCGAGGTCCAGACCGCGGCTGGTGCTCGACAGTTTCTGGTGTTCAACCAGCTGGATGTCGAGACCTACATCTTCACCGTTCAGGACGAGCCGTCAGGCATCATCGTGGATCCCGATCGCTGGATTCTCAGGGCCGAGGACGTTGTTGTGACCCATATGGACGCGTCTCCGGAGCTGCCGTCCAGCGGTAAGCTGAGCCTGTACCCGGTTCCCGCCATTGGCCGAATCACGGTGGAGTCCACATGGGGGCAGCCCGTTGCCGCCGACCTGGTTGACGGTCTGGGCAGGACCATTTCCACCAGGCTGTTGCCACCGGGAAAAACGGACTGGACGCTCAACGGCCTGGCGCCGGGTCTCTACGGCATTCGAACCGCGCAAGGCGTCACCCATACGTTCATCCTATCAGGACAATGAGTGACATCACCATTCGCCGAGCCGGGCCGGAGGACGCCGCCGTGCTACTCGCGTTGATCCGCGAATTGGCGGAGTACGAAAAGCTGGCGCATCAGGTGGTGGGGACGGAGGCTGCCCTGGCGGCTCATCTTCACCCGGATGCCAAGCCCGGTTGCGGTGCTTTCCTGGCAGAGACAGAAGCGGGTGATACCGCAGGATTTGCCTTGTACTACTGGTCCTACTCCACCTTCTTGACCGGCTGGGGCATCTATCTGGAGGATCTGTTTGTCAGGGAATCACACCGGGGACAGGGCATCGGGCTGCAACTGCTGTCCCGCGTGGCCCAAGAGACCCTGGAGCAGCGCGGAGAACGGCTTGATTGGCAGGTCCTGGACTGGAACGCGCCCTCGATTGCGTTCTACGAGAGTCTGGGAGCCCGCATGCTGGGCGAGTGGGAGCCGATGCGGCTCGAGGGCGATGCGCTGGCCGGTCTGGCGTCGCGTTATTCCGGGACTATCTGACCCTGGCAGTCTACCTTCTGTCCCGGCGCGGGACGAGACGTCGGCGCCTGGGAAACCGGGAGTGCCGGTTCACAGTCCTTGGGGACGTAATGCGTATGGTTGCCGTGAGGCACTTCGAAATACGGGCGGTCGTCGAATACTCCGAGC
>JABDJZ010000571.1 GCA_013003255.1 Rhodothermales bacterium | reverse complement strand
GTCAGCCAACAGAAAGGGCGGGCCTCCCACAGGAAACCCGCCCTTCTCAAGCCTGACGATTCAGCGACAACGGCTAGTTGGAGGCCGTGTCTTCGTCGATCGAGATACCAAGCCGCGACGCGATGTCGAGGTTGATGTTCACAACCTTCTCCTCATCGACAAAGAGCAGTGCCGGCGAGCGAAGGACCAGGTGCAGTCCCTTCTCCGCGGCGATCTCGTCAATCACGGTCTGAACCTGCTCGAGCAGCGGCGCAAGCAGTTCTTCCTGCCGATTTCCGAGCTTCTCGTCTTCGTTTGCAGCAGCCTGCTGCAACTCAGCCTGCTCCTGCGCCAACTCCTGCTCGCGCTCGGCGCGACGCTCCGGGGTCAGCAGCGGCTGCTGCTTCTGGTACCGCTCTACGCGATCCTGGAAGTCCGCGGCCATGGCCTGGAGTGCTTCCTGGCTGGAGACGTACTCGTTATTCAGCTGCTGCTGAATGGCCTGGTACTCAGGCATGTAGGTGATGATAACCTCAGGATCGGCGTACCCGATCTGGACCTGGGCGGTGGCCGGCATGGCCAGGAACCCGGCGATCAAGACGAGGAAGATCCGTATGCGTGCGTTCATAGGTGCTTTCAGTTTCGTGGCGGGCTGATGCCCTTATCTGCCCTGGATTTGTTCAACGTCTATGCCAAGTTGCTCCAGGACCTGGTCGCTAAGGTCATATTGCGACCGCGTAAACAGGAAGAGATAGTCTCCACTCTTATCGAATACGTAATCGTATCCCTCTTCGGTGGCCACTTCCTCAATTGCGGTGAGAATCCGGTCCTGAAGGGGCCGCATTAATTGCTCCTGCTGGACGAAAAGATCCCCGTCGGGCCCGAAATATTTCATGCGGAGGCGCTCTACCTCCTCCTCGGCCCGGATAATGTCATCCCGGCGACGCTGGCGTTCTTCGGCCGTATAGAGCAATTCACGGGACTGGTAAGCCTCAAATTGCTGGTCAACCTCCCGCTGCTTTTCGGTCAGTTCACGCTCCCAGTCCGAGGCGATACGGTCCAGCTGCTGCTGGACGGTCTGGTACTCAGGAATCCGGCTCAGGATGTACTCGGTATCGACGTAGGCAATCTGCTGCTGCGCCGCCGCATCGCCGGCGAAAATCAGGAGAAGGGCCGGAATCGCCACACATCTGGCGAGTGTCTTCAGTCGGAGCATCTGGCAGTGTATAGTTATGTGGACGATGGTGGGTGACCTACTGGCCGAAGCCCTGGCCCAACGAGAACTGGAAGGTCCAGCGATTTGTCCCGTCGTGGCGGCTGTTGATCGGCTCGAAGGTGTCGTAGTTGTACCCGTACGCAAGCTCTACCATCCCGAGAATCGGGAGGAACAGCCTGACCCCCATGCCGGCGGCGCGGTAGAGGCTGGAAGGATTGAAGGTGCCGAAGCTGTTCCACGTGTTCGCGGCGTCCGCAAACAGGTAGGGCGCAGCCTGGAGCTGCTGGCTCTGGACCGCCATCCATCGAAGCTCACCCGTGTAGCGGTTCAGGATTCGACCGCCCAGAGGCTCGTTCTGGTTGTCCCGGGGACCGAGGGCCGCCAGCGGATACCCGCGCATGTAGATGACCTCCTTCCCGAAAAAGCTGAAGAACCCTTGGGTCTCGAAGGGTGAGCCTCCCACCACGAAACGTTCAAATTCAACGTCTGCCCCGGTCAGCGAACCGATATACCCGTAGTCAGCCGTCAGGCCGATCGACAGTTTCCGCGTCAGCGGCATGTTCCACGCATTGGTCAGACGCCACTTGTGGAACTGGATGAGATTCCCAACGGGCGGGGCCACCTCGAGCGAAAGCGTGAACTTCGAGCCCGACTGCGGGAAGAGCGGATGACTCAGCGAGTTGCGGGTCAGCGTCTGCTTGAACGTGACCTGCTGGCTGACGTCACGCGGAAGCGTAGAGATGTAGTCCTGGTTGTCGAAGTACTGGTACCCGATGTTCGAGCCCATCGAGAAGAACTGGTCGGGCCAGGATAGGCGGCGCTCGTAGAAGACGTTTCCGGAGAAAGTCAGGAGCTTGCCGGCGCGACTCGACCGGATGAATGCCGCACCATCAATTTGGGAGAACGACAGCGAGAAACCTGCAGGCCGCGGACGGCCTCCGAACCAGGGCTCCGTGTAGGAAAGCGAATACTGCTGGTACTGGCGCCCGTTTGTCTGGATGCCCACCGAGAGGCGTTGCCCGTCGCCGGAGGGCAGCGGTCGCCACTCGTCCTTCTTGAAGAGGTTCTGGGCTGAGAAATTGTTGAACCCGAATCGCAGCTGCAGCACGAGCCCGAATCGTCCCCAGGTACCGGACAACTCCAACTGATCCGTCCCGGTCTCCTCGAGATTGAAATCCAGGTTGACCTCCTTGTCTTCCTCGGCGATGTCAATCCCGGGGCCCGCGGCAAGGCTCTCCTGCGTGAAGTAGTTGAGCTGCATCAGCCGCCGGATGGACTCCTGAATCTGGTCGCGGCTGAACGTCTGCCCAGGCACCGTGAACAGCTCGCGACGGATGACATGCTCCTTGGTCTTGGAGTTGCCGTTGATCGTGATGGTACCGTAGTGGTACTCATCGCCCTCGAACAGGTCAAAGTGCATGTCCAGCGAGTCACCGGGCACCACCGTGATGGTAGGCTGCACGTTGAACCTCATGTAGCCGCGGTTCTGGTAGAGGCTGTAGATGTCGGTGTTCTTCCCGTTCATGTACAGGTTCTGATCCAGTCGAGTCCCGTTGTACTCGTCGCCCGGCGCGAACCCGAGCGCGGTGGTCAGTGCCTCATCCGGATAGAGCGTGTTGCCCTCCCACGACACGTCGCGGACGTGAAACTTGGGACCCTCACGGACTTCGACGCCGACCACGATGTAGGGCTTCCCTTCTTCGTCCTCGACATAGGTGGTATCACGGACCACCTGGGCATCGAAGTATCCGCGTTCGTTGTACTTCTCGATGATCCGGTTGAGATCCTCCTCAAACTCGTCCTCATTGAACTTGGCGCTTCGCCAGAACCGCCAGCCGACTTTGGGCTTGGTCTCCATGACCTTGCGCACGGCGCGGTCAGACAGTTCTGTGTTGCCCTCGACACGGACTTCGCCCACCTTGACCTTGGGGCCCTTGTCCACCTCGAAGTGGATGGACACCGTATTGTCGGGCTTCAGTTCGCGCTCGACCTCGACGGTTGCCAGCGGGAATCCCTTCTCCGTCAGGAAATCGGTGATCACCTGCGTGGACCGTGCGATGGTGGCCGGCCTGACGGGTGACCGCGAAATCAGCGGCACCGTCTTTCGGAGGTCCCGCCGCTCGCCCTTCTTGAGGCCGGCAAACGTGTACTCGTCAAGCTTGGGCACTTCGCGGACCTGGATGGCCAGGTAGATCCCTTCGCCAACCCGCCGGTCCTCGACAATGCGGACATCGTCATACGTGCCAAGCCGATACACGGAGCGAATGGCATCGGCGAACTTGGGGTCGCCGGGAATGACAATCGAATCGCCCACGCGCAGCCCGCTGGTCTGCTGCACGAACCCCCGCGTGTAATCATCGGTAACCCCTTCCACGCTGATACCGAGGATCTCGAGGTTGCGGGGCGGAGCAGTCAGTCCCTGTGCGGAAGCCACCTCCGGCAGGAATGCGACGCTCATCAGCGCAAGGAGAACAACTGGAAAACGGGTCATGAATCGGGGTTCTGCGTATCGGGGCAGCGGAGGTCAAACGGCACCGTCTGCAACGGGTTTCTACCTGGACAACCGGTGAGGACCTCTGGGAAACGGCTGAGGCCCGGGCATATTGTGATGGGCGTCAGGCCGTTTCGGAGACACGGCCGAAGCGCCGGTCCCTGTTCTGGTAGTCCCGGACGGCCTCGTACAGCTTTTCGCGCCGAAAGGCGGGCCAGAATGTCTGGGTGAAATGGAATTCCGTGTAGGCGGACTCCCAGAGAAGAAAGTTGGAGATTCGAACATCTCCACCCGTGCGGACGAGTAGGTCCGGGTCCGGCAGGCCGCGCGTTGCCAGGCGGTCTGACAGGGCATCCTCATCCACCTCGTCCGGGCTCAGCCGGCCAGCCGCGACATCTTCTGCGATTTTGCGGGCAGCCGACACC
>JABDJZ010000550.1 GCA_013003255.1 Rhodothermales bacterium | reverse complement strand
CCTCGGGGGCTTCCTCGGCGGCAGCCTCAGCCTTAGGGGCCTCCTCGGCGGCAGCCTCAGCCTCGGGGGCTTCCTCGGCGGCAGCCTCAGCCTCGGGGGCTTCCTCGGCGGCAACTTCAGCCTTGGGGGCTTCCTCGGTGGATGTGGTTTCTGCGGCTTCTGCCGCTTCAGGGGTTGAGGTCTCGGGTGCAGCTTCCTGTTTGGTAGCCTCGCCCCCGGTCTCCTCTACTGCCATCTCGGCGGCAGCGTCCGTCTTTTGCTGTTCGTCAGCCATGTTGTGTAAACCGACTCGATCGCACGCGTCATGCAGGGAGACGCTGACGTGAGTCTACTGGATGTCTTGTTGTTGAAAAGGCGACCTCCCTGCGGCCGCGATAAACTGGCCGGAACCCAATCCGGCACAGACTGCGCTCATACACGGTTATTCCGTCTCCGTTCCCCGGCCAGCGCCACGATTCTGGCTACCTGATCCTTGAAGTCCAGCCCGGTAGTGTCGATCTCAACGGCGTCCGGAGCACGCCGAAGCGGCGACTCGGCGCGGGTCGAATCGCGATGATCCCGACGGTCCATCTCCTTGCGGATGGCCCGTTCCTCACCGGAGTCCATCTGCGCAGCTCTACGCTGCGCCCTGACGGCAAGGTCTGCGGTCAAGAATACCTTCAGGTCCGCATTGGGAAACACCACTGTACCTATGTCCCGACCTTCGAGCACGACACCACGTCGGGCATCGGTCTCCTGACGCGCCATCTTTCGCTGCTCATCCACCATCCGCTCCCTGACGGCCTTCAGTTGGCTGACCTTGCTGGCCATCGCCGTTACCTCGGGCGTTCTGATCTCCTCTGTGACCACTTTGCCGGACAGGCTGACCACGAGTCCGTCCGGACCTGGTGCCAGCTGGAGTTCCAGATTTGACAGCGCATCGCGGGCTCCTTCATCCGTGGCATCGAGACCCTGGCGAATGAACTGCAGCGCCACGGCGCGATACATGGCGCCCGTATCCAGGTAGGATAGCCCCAGCTTCCGGGCTACAGCCCGCGCCGTGGTGCTCTTTCCGGAGCCGGCCGGTCCGTCGATGGCAATGATCATGCTGGAGAGTCCTGAGATTCGTTGTATATGCGACAAAAGCTATTCCAACCGTCTGAACTCACACAGGTGGCCTCGGGTAGAACCGCGTGAATTAGCCCTGTGTGACCCTGCGCAAGCTCTCCACCTCCGAGATCGCCCGCCCTGAACCTGCCGAGCTGGTCGGCGCCTCCCGGCACCCAATCGTGGTCGTGGTGGAAAACGTGCGGTCCGCATACAACGTTGGCTCCATTCTCAGGACGGCGGATGCCTTGATGGTGCGCCATGTTTACCTGACCGGTTTCACGCCCCCGGGCGACCATCGAGGCGTTCACAAGTCCGCGCTGGGTGCCCAGGACACCGTACCATGGTCCCACGCCAGGGACTCCGTTGCCATTCTCGATGCGCTTCGCCGGGATGGATACTGTGTCGCCGCCGCTGAGATCACCGACTCGCCTTCAACAGCGCAGGATCTCGATCCCGGGCACTTTCCGTTGGCTCTGGTTCTGGGCAATGAAATTGAGGGCGTCTCCGAGAGTGCGCTGGAACGTTGTCACCTTGCACTCGAACTCCCCCAGTTTGGTGCGAAGCATTCACTGAATGTTGCCGTCGCTTTCGGTGTTATTGGTTATGATCTGGTCAGGCGGTGGCACCACTTGAACTGACATCCGGAGCCTGGTTATGGAACTCTCGCAGCCCCTGAACCTGCGGTCCCAGTTCCCCGATGCTGATCTGGCAGCGTGGGAACGCCAATTCCTTTCGGATCTCGGCGTGAATTCGATGGTCGATGCGGGCTGGGCGCCTCCGGGGGAGGTCCCCGCCGCTCCGTTAACGCGGAGGCCGGAGGGTATCTATTGCCCTTCAACACCCGGCTGGGAGTACGTCGAGGACGTACGTTTGGACACAGCGGGCCAGGCGATTGAGGCCTTGCAACAGGCCGCAGAAGGTGGAGCTGATGCGGGAGTCCTGAAACTCGCAGATTCGGTCGACGCGGAGGAAGTTCGCAGTCTCTGCCGCGATACGCCAATCCCGATCGTGCTCGCCGGTGGTTCGAGACCTGAAGGCCTCCTCGACCTGGAAAGGGTTCGGGGGCATTACCCGGACGATTGCTATATCGACCTGTCCGGGTGGGGCCAGGCGGGAGCATCGCTGTGCCAGTTGGGAGCCATAGCCTTTTCGGCGTTGGCCAGTGCACTGGACAGGCATTCCGGACGCACCGCGCACCCGATTCTCATTGAGGCTCCGGTTCGGCATGAGCTGTTTCATGGAGCCGCCTTCCTGAGAGCGCTCCGCATCGGTGCCGCTCGAATCGCGCGGGAGTTCGACGCTCCAACCCAGCCCATCATCCGGGCCTCCACCTGTCAGACCATCCTCATGGAGCGCGATCTCCACACCAACCTGATCAGAACTACGACAGCCGCTGTGGCGTCGGTGCTGGGTGGAGCCGACTGGCTGACCGTGCATCCACACGATACCACCACCGGGGGCAGTGCGAGCGGACGCCGCCTGGCTCGAAACGTGGCCCACCTCCTTCGACACGAGAGTCACCTGGACAAAGTGGCCGATCC
>JABDJZ010000533.1 GCA_013003255.1 Rhodothermales bacterium | reverse complement strand
ACCCTGGTCGATGGGCGTCCCCTGATGGAGCCCATTTCCGCCCTGAACCCATGAGAGTCATTCACGAAAACGAGCCGCCCATCAGACTGGCGGGCCTCAGCAAATCCTTCGGGACCCTGAACGTGCTCGACGGCCTGGACCTCGAGTTCCGGCCGGGCGAAACCACAGCGGTCATTGGCCCAAATGGCGCCGGGAAGACCACGATGATCAAGTCCATCCTGGGACTGGTCAAGCCGAGTTCGGGAGAGATCCGGGTACTGGGTGAGTCCGTCGCGGACGGGCACACATACCGCGAGCACATTGGCTACATGCCGCAGGCGCCGGCCTTTCCCGAGAATCTCTCTGGCCGCGAGGTGATTGGCCTTCTCCATACGTTCCGGCATCGCAGAGGCGCGGCCGAACTGGAACTGCTCAGGCGATTTGGGCTCGATGGCGAGCTGGACAAGCCTGTGAGAACGCTGTCGGGCGGAACCCGTCAGAAGCTCAGTGCCGTGCTGGCATTCATGTTTGAGCCGGCCATCCTGATCCTGGACGAGCCCACCGCCGGACTGGATCCGGTGGCGAGCGCCGCGCTGAAAGACTACGTCCACGAGCGTGCGGAGGCCGGAGCCACCGTGGTCCTGACCTCCCACGTGATGGCGGACCTGGAAGAGCTTTGCGATCGGGTAGTCTTCCTGATGGATGGCCGGTCCCGGTTCGACGGGCCACTTGATGCCCTTCGGGCCACCACGGGGGAGACGCGCCTCGAGAGGGCCATCGCCCAACTGCTGCAGAAGGAGGTGGCCTGATGAACGCGACTCCGAACACGCTCTGGACGGTGGTGGGGTACCAACTGCGCGACGCCGTCAAGTCCCGCTGGCTCCTCCAGCACACCCTCATCTACCTGCTTGTGGCCGAGGGCCTGCTACTGGCAGGAGGCTCGGGCGAACGGGCGCTGGTATCGCTGGTGAACGTGGTACTCCTCCTGGTCCCGCTCGGCGCGCTGGTCTTCGGGACCATGCACCTCTACAACGCTCGCGACTTCATTCTCCTCCTGCTGACCCAACCCGTCGAGCGGAAGTCCCTCTTCGGTGGCATCTACCTGGGACTGGCGATACCCGAATCGCTCGGCCTGATCGTCGGACTGGTGACGCCGTTTGCCCTCCACGGCAAACTGTCGGCCGGCGTGGCCATCGAACTCGCCGTGCTGACCGGACTGGCCGTCCTCCTGACCTGCATCTTCACGGCCCTTGCCCTGCTCATCGCCACGCATGCCAAAGACCGCGTCCGCTGCATCGGGATTGCTCTCGGGGTGTGGCTCGCCATGGCCATCGTCTATGACGGCATGGTGCTGCTGGCCGTCAACGCGCTGGCCGAGTTTCCCATCGAGAAGCCGTTGATGGCGCTGATGATGGTCAACCCCGTGGACCTGGCCCGCGTCCTGCTGCTGAACCTGTTCGACGCCCAGGCACTCATGGGGTACACAGGTGCCGTATTCGCCCGCTTCTTCGCCTCGCCCATGGGATTCACGCTGGTGGCGTTCTCCCTGACGGCGTGGCTGCTGGTACCGTTTGTCCTTACGCGAAGGGCCTTTGCCCGCAAGGATTTCTAGGGCCGAAGCCGCAGCGCACCCTCCAGGTACGCCTCCGACACGGACGCGATGGTCTGCCGATCGAACTCCGCGGCCAACGCCCCGCGGATGGGCGCCCACCCTTCGTGCAGCGGACATGGCTCGAGGTCTCCGCATCCCGGCAGTCCCAGGACGCATTCGGTAAAGACGGCCGAGCCGTCCACCGACTCAATAATTTGGCGGAGCGTGATCTCATCGGCCGGCCTCGACAGCTTCACTCCACCGGTAGGACCGCGGAAGGCAACCAGGAGGCCTGCATCGACCAACTGCTTGAGCACCTTGGCCAGAAAGGTTGGAGGAATGTCCAGGGCCTCGGCCAACTGTCGCGCGGGGACGTATCCGTCCGCGGGCAGGGATCCAAGGTGAGCGGTAGCTCTGAGGGCGTAGCGGGCGGCGCTGGAAAACATGGATAACTGACGGGATTGTCCGGAATGTACGGCAATGACCTCGGTGGGTTCACTCCCTAGTTGATGGGCTCCAGGCCATCGAGCGCCCAGGGCATCAGTTCGGCCACCGTCGGGTGGACCAGCACCACCTCGCGATAGCTCCGGCACGGAATATCCGAGTGCATGATGGCCGCGAACATGTTGATGATCTCGTCGCCGCCGGGGCCCAGGATGGCCGCGCCGATAATGAGGTCTGTGTCGGCATCGACCAGCAATTTTGCAAAACCGTGAGTTTCGCCCATCTCCTTGGCGCGGGCAATCCGGCTCATCGGACGAACTGCCTTGAGGACCTTGCGGCCCGATGCCAGCGCCTCCTTTTCCGACATCCCCACACGCCCCAGTGGCGGGTCGGAAAAGAGTGCGTAGACGGGAATCCGTTGCGAGATAGTCCGGGTCCCGCCGAAAAGCAGATCCAGCACGATCTCCGCGTCGTTCACGGAGGTGTGCGTGAAAGCACCCTGGCCGTTTACGTCTCCGAGTGCGAAGACACCGTCCTGGCTGGTGCGGCAGTGGTCGTCGACCTTGATATAGCCACGTTCGGTAACCTGGATGCCGGCGTGCTCAAGGTTCAGGCTACCCGTGTTCGGCCTGCGTCCAGTGGCGACAAGAAGGTGCGATCCCTCAATGGCGATCTCCCGGCCATCCGACTCAAGTCGCAACCTCACTCCTTCACCGGAGGTCTCGACTCCGCGCGTGTTGGTGTTGAGCAGCACCTCGACGCCTTCGTCGCGAAGCCGCTCGAGCACCGACTCGGCAATGTCGGCATCCTCCCGGGGCATCAGCTGTTCGGCGCGCTGGACGATGGTAACCCGGCTTCCAAGGCGGCGGAACACCTGGCCCAGTTCCACACCGATATAGCCACCTCCGAGGATGAGGAGGTGGGCAGGAAGTGCGGTCAGATCCAGCAGCCGTTCGGAGTCCAGCCAGGGCACATCTTTGATCCCGGGAATGGGTGGCAGGAAGGGATGCGTCCCTGTGTTGATGTACACGTTCCCGCCGCGAACCTGCTGGTCTCCTGCCTGCAGGGTTCGCGGCCCGGTGAACGCTCCCCATTCCCGAATCAGGGTGACGTTGTCCGCTCCTTCCATCCAGTTCGCGAGGCCGTCCGACGACTCGGTCCGGATGCGATTCATGCGCTGGCGAACCTGGGTGTAGTCTATTCGCGGCTCGCCAAGCTCGATACCGTATTCCTTGGCCCGACGCGCCATGTGCGCGACACGCGCACTCGCGACCAGTGTCTTGGTGGGCGTACACCCGTAGTTGACACAGCTTCCGCCGACCCGTGCCCCCTCGATGACAGCGATTCGGTCACCTGTAGGGATCAGCTTCCCGAGGAGGGTGCCAGTGGCTTGGCCGGTTCCGACGATGACGTGGTCAAATGTTTTCATGGGTCAGTCGTTCGATGGGCGGGTGGGTTTGGCGGAAGGTACTCGTGGTGCCGCGAACGCGAGGCCACCGCCGGCGTACGTCCGGAATGCAGTGGCGACTGATCATACTCTGCCTTCTGGTCCCGATGGCCTGCACACC
>JABDJZ010000575.1 GCA_013003255.1 Rhodothermales bacterium | reverse complement strand
TTAGACGGCGTGCCCTCAGCGTAGATCTTTCCACCACGCGTAACGACCAACGCGGAGGCGGCATTGCCCTGTCCGGCTACGCCCCAGACGGTCGTTCCGGCCTCAATCATCAGCGTAGCGCCGTCCTCGACGAAGACCACGCCATTGAGACGGTAGATGTTGTCCGGCGTCCAGACTACGGTTTCACCCGCGTTGATGGAGGCGTCGGTCACTTCCACTACAGTCGTCCCCGTGGTGGTTGGAGCAAGGTATCCCATCGAATGCAGGGCGGACCATCCTTCCAGCCAGTTGGAGGTGCCGAACGCACCGCGGTAGTCCACAGGCGAGAAGAAGCCGTCTTCGAGAGCGACGGCACCGGTCCAGGCCGGGCTGCCGGCGGCGGGACGCGGATCCAGCGTGCCATCCGGATCATCACGGTCAACGCCGCGAAACTGCGGATCTGCGATCTCGTTGTTGTTCGCACCGAGCATGGTCTGAACGAAGTCCTGCGGCGCGATGGTCGCGACGGTATTGCCTGCCGCGAAACCAAACCAGAGGTTGTTCGCCAGGGTCAAGTCACCGCTTTCGAGGCGTTGACGACTGTCCGCCGGCTTGGACCCACTGTTGTCGATATCCTCAACCGTGATGGCCAGGCCTCCGGAGGCTGCATCGTAGTCCTGGAAGATGGAGTTGTGGTACTCGCCACCCGTGTTGTCACGGAACATGAGCATCTCAGCACCATCGCCAGCCGTGAAACCGTCGGCGGTCCCCAGGTAGGTCACGTTGGACAGAATGGGCTTGGCGTAGGGCTCAAAGAACTCGTTGCCGGTAGCGCCATCCATCTCGGCCACGCGGCCACCAACGTCAGTTGCCTGGATGGCGAACCAGAACTGGCCACGCCCGCGGAAGCCCTCGTCCCAGTCATAGGAGTCATCCTCGTTGAACGCGGATACCAGGTACTTGGCGTCCACCGTGCCACCGAACCACTCAAAGCCGTCATCAGCGGAAGCAAACGACTCCACGTACTCGATCACCGTGCCACGACCAACGCCGCCCAGGGTCAGGCCCTGGATCTCGTTACCAGCCTGATCGCCCATGTTGATTCCCGTGTGGCGAATGGAGACGTAGCGCAGGATGCCAGATGAGTCGTTGTCATCCGTACCACCATAGGTAGCGCGATCATCGCCGTCGCCGGCAATCTCGTTGATGCCTTCAACCTGCTTGGTCCCGTCAGGTTGGTTGTTGGTGGTTGCGTATCCAAGCATGACCACGCCCCCCCAGAGACCGCGGTCCTGGTAGGTCAGCGTTCCGTCATCGCCATCTGCCGTGAAGGTGATCGGATTCAGCGCTGTTCCCTCTGCGTAGAGCTTGCCACCGCGGGCAACGACCAGTGCTGAGGCATCATTGCCCTGGCCGGCCTTGCCCCACACGGTGGTGCCCGGTTCGATGGTCAGACTGGCTCCGTCCTCGACGAAGACGACGCCGTTGAGGCGATAGATATTGTTGGCCGTCCAGACCACGTCCTGGCCCGCCTCAATGCTGGCATCGGTCACATCAACGACTGTGGTGCCGCTCGTGGTAGAGGGCAGGTAGCCTTTTTCGGCCAGTGCGGTCCAGCCCTCGAGCCAGTTGCCGCCGCCAAAGGCGCCCCGGTAGTCGACCGGTTGGAAGTAGGAGTCTGCTGTCTGGGCCAGGGCAAGGCCCGGCATCAGGAGAAGGAGAAAAACGGTAAGCGTTCGCTTCATGGTTTGTCTATGAGTGGTGGCAAAACGGCGCGAATGCCGTGTTTACCTTTGCGTAACAGGGGGTTATAGATTTGGTAACAAGTGCCGGAAATGACGAAGGCGGCCATGGGGCCGCCTTCGCTGAATCCTGTATGTGAGGTCTGTCAGAGGGAGTAGCTGACCCCCAGTGAGTAGGTCCTTCCAAGTCTGTAGGAGCCGTACACGTAGTCGGTGTCCTTGTATTGCTGGCTGGTCAGGTACGCCGTATCCGTCAGGTTCTTGACGCTGAACTTGATTCTGACGCCCGTCACGAGCCGCTTCGCCAAGAGGACGTCGACCGTGGCCCGTGAGCGTTCGAAGATGTCTGGAGCAGCACCCTCAGACACCGCAATCAGCCTGGATCCGAACACGTTGTAGAACACGCTGGCCGAAAAGCCGGAGATCGGGTTGTCGTAGCCGAAGTCGATGTTCGCCAAATAGGGTGACTGTCCTTCCAGGGGCCTCGTGTCACCGGACTCAGGATCCGCGGCGCGGATGACGGCCAGCTCCTCTTCAGGAATATTGACCTTGGAGTCGACAATTGAGAGGTTGCCGCCAAACTGGAAGTTGGCCAGTGCGCTGTGGATGCGGTCCAGGCGCTGGCGCATCTCAAACTCGAGCCCGAGCAC
>JABDJZ010000531.1 GCA_013003255.1 Rhodothermales bacterium | reverse complement strand
CTCTACTGGTTCAATCCGCTTGTATGGGTTGCCTCGCGTCGCCTTCGCATTGAGCGAGAGCGGGCCTGTGATGATCAGGTCCTCATGGCCGGTGGCAAGGCTTCCACCTACGCAGAGCACCTGCTTGACATCGCGCGTTCGCTCCGTGCTACGCTGGTTTCTCCCCTGGGCGCCGTGGCCATGGCCCGCCCCTCACAGCTTGAAGGAAGAGTGCTGGCGATTCTGGACCCCGACCGACGGAGAAATACGTTCTCCCGGAGTCAGACCGGCATCGTGATGGGCATTGCGGGTGCGCTGATTCTCCCGGTAGCCGCCATGGCGCCGGCCGTTGCCCCGCATTCGGCAATCGACAACTCCGTACACACGGAAATGGTGGCTGAGTCTTCGACCACGTCGACCCTCGCTGGTGCGGTCGAACTGAAGGAAGCCACGGGCGATTCCGAAGAGGCCGGCGCGACAGCCAGCCCGGATCCGGCCGAACGCGCATCCATGAACATGCCGCCGGCCGTCGCAAGTCGGAAGCCCATGGTCGCCGTTCCGGATACCATCGATGGGCGCAAACGGAAAGTAGCAGACGCCTTCATCGGCGCGCTTGAGGATGAGGATGAGCAGATTCGTCGCCAGGCCGCGCATATGCTCGGCGAGATCGAAGACGAACGCGCCATCCCGGCACTGACCCGCGTGCTGAAGGAGGATCCGTCAAAGGACGTCCGACGCGCGGCTCTCTGGGCCCTCGTCGAGATGGATTCCCGTGATGTCATGCCGACCCTGTATGATTTGGCGACGGAAGAGACAGACAATGAGGCCCGCCGCCAGATCGCATGGATGATTGGCGAGAATGCGGAGAGAGGAGATCGTCAGGCCGGCGAGGTCTTGGTCCGGTTACTCGAGGACAGCGATTCCGAAGTGCGTGCTACCGCCGTGTGGGGTCTGGCCGAGATGGAATACACTCCCGCGATTGATGCCGTGCTCGCTCTGACCGAAGACGCGAATGATGAGGTGGCCGGGAGAGCTATCTGGGCTATCGGCGAGCTCGCCGAGGAGGCCTCATCTGACGAGGCCATTTCCGCGCTGTCCAAGGCCATGGGCAGCAGCAACGCCGAGGTCCGAAGCAGGGCCGCTTGGGCGATGGGCGAATTGGAGGATCCTCGGGCAGTCGATGCCCTCATCAATGCACTGGATGACAGGGATGCTGAAGTCCGGGAGAAAGCGCTGTGGGCGCTGGGAGAGATCGAAGACCCTCGCGCCATTCCCGCATTGCAGCGGGTGCTTCAGCGCGGCGACCTGGAATCGCGCAAGCGCGCCGCCTGGGCACTGGGTGAGATTGACACGGATGAAGCACATCGAGCCTTGGCCGAGGCCGTGAACGATGATAATCCCGCGGTGCGCCGCATGGCGTTGCACTCGTTGGCCGAGCTTGATGACCCGGCCTCGATCGGCGTCCTTTCGAAAGCCGCGTCGGACAACGATCCCGCGCTTCGCAAGACGGCGATTCACGCGCTGGCTGACCTTGAGGATCAGCGCGCGGCACCGGCGTTGATTGCTGCGCTTGGCGACAGCGACCCGTCCATCCGACGCTATGCGGCCTATGGTCTGGGCGAACTGGATCCTACGAGGGACATCCTTGCGGCCGTTCGCGGATTGCTTTCCGATGACAACCAGGAAGTTCGGCGGGCTGCCATCCATACCCTTGGTGAGTTCGAGGACGCGGCATCTGCCGACGCCCTGATGGACGCGCTTGGCGACGCCAATGCAGAGAATCGCCGCGCTGCAGTGTGGGCCCTGGCCGAGATCCTGGAGGACCGGCCGTCGGACAAAGCCGTGGATGCGCTCTCACGCATGCTCCGCAACGATGCGTCGGCGGAGAATCGCAAGGCCGCCGCTTATGCACTGGGCGAGCTTGGGAGCATGCGCGCCATCGATGTGCTCCGGGATGCCCTTCAAGACGAAGACCGTGAGGTGCGCCGCGCGGCCGCCAACGCCCTGAGCGACATCGATTGGGACTCGGACGATGACGACCAGGATTCAGACCAAAACTGGGAGAATGACTCGGAGGACTGGGAGTCCGCCAGCCGCTCCGGCGACAACCGGATCAGGATCGACCTTGATCAGGGCAGTCTTGCGTCGTTGGGAGCATCGGTGGGTGTAGCCGTGGGTGACATCACGGAGCTTGCCATGGATGCCGCGGGCGTTGCCCTGATGTCCATGGACTTCAGCGAGTTGATGGAGCCCATTCGATACCAGATCGCCGATCTGGATGTCGACGCCATGATCGACGAGTTCGAGTCGGAGCTCCATCATCTGGATGCCGAGATCGAGATGGAGATCCGCATGGGGATGATTGATGTGCTCACCGAGGTGATCGTTGGTAATCCGAACAGCCGGGAGTCACGCGCAGCCGTTCGAGCCTTGAAACGCATGGATCACAAGGAAGCGCACAAGGCCCTGAAGCGAACCGGCCATTGCGACTGCTAGTCGCGCGGCTTTCCCTGGATTGACAGTCCGCACCCCAGCCGAGAAGTGCTGGTCTCGCGGGGTCCTCGTGGCCGCCGCGTATCACGGTGGCAGGACAGCTTCATGGTGTGGCGAGACTGGTCCCAAACAAGCCGGGCCGAGTAGCGTCGGCCACTACCTGATAGCCTGACGATGGGGAAGACATCGAAGGCCGAGGACTCGTAAATGGCCATCGCCGGACTGCCCTGGGGAACGTCATAGTCAGTCAGGGAGAGGTCTATTGCGGCACCACGCCACCTGGCGTGTAGCTGCAGGCGAAGGCTGGAGCCCGCCGTGCGGCCTGAAACGGCGAGCGCGCCGTGGGTTGTCAAGGACGGGTTGCTGCTGGTGGAAAAGCGGGCCTGGGCCCGCCACTCGCGCTCGGACGGGTTCGCCATGAGTTCCTGTCGCAGCCGGTGTTCGATGCGCACATCCGAATCGGGAAAGGACGCCCGGATAAAGTGACGAACCTCAACGCGGCTCCCCAGACGGGCATGGTCAACGCCTGCGTGGAGTCGCGCCGGCCCGATGGTGCCCGTCGCGTTCAGGGTGAGACCCTGTTCGTGCGCCCCGTGACTGCTCGCCGACCTTAGCGGGCTGGCAATCGGTCCCAGTCCGGCGAGCATGCGAGTGAAGACTCTGACCGCCGGTCCCCGGCGACCGCTTCTCAACGTCACACCCGAGACCACCGCGGAGCGGGTTGCCGCAATTTCCGCGAGGAGGCCCGGCAGTTGCATCCTGCCCCAGATGCTCGCCCGAGCGTTGCCGGCGAGGTTGGTGAGCGCCACCGCACCCAGCGTCAGTGCGCCAATCCTGATTTCGCCAGATCCTCCGGTGCTGCCGGGCTCACGCCAAAGGCCGAACCAGGAATGTTCACCCTCTCGGTGAACCGCCAATCCAAGATGGCGGCTCACGCCAGAAGTACCGGCGTATCCAGAAAGGCGCGGGCGGCGAACAAGACGACCGACTCCGCTCGTCACCGGGCCCCCAAAGCGCGCCGACCCCGCAACCAGGCCCGCCCCAAAGGCAGGGCGGAAGTTGCCGATGGTCACCGAGGTAGCCCGTGGCCCTTTCAGCCGAATGAACCCATTCAGGACCGGTGGTGTGCCTCGGCCTGAGGCGCGGGTGATCGAAGCCGAGAATCTCGAGAGGTCGAGCCGGGCCCGGACGGTAGTTCGCCCCCGGTCATCCGTGGAGAGCGACCACGTGGGTTGAATGCGGAGGAGGTCCAGCGCCTCGGGCGAGGCCTCAGCTGGATCAACTCCCAGCGAGTCGATGGCAGCCGCCTGTAGCAACAAGAAGAGGACTAGAGCCATCCGACGGCCAGCGCGGTGGTCCAACCAAGGAACGGATGGCGGTTCATTCCGACCGAGAGCAGCAGCCGGCCGACCCTTGCCACGGTACCGAGG
>JABDJZ010000469.1 GCA_013003255.1 Rhodothermales bacterium | reverse complement strand
AGCCGTTGGCCTCAAGGAATGCGTAGATCGCCTTTGCATCGTTTACGCGGCGGACCGCAACCGACCGACTCACGTGCAGATACTCGGCCGCGGTCTCTATCGCAGTCTCGTAGCTTTCGCCCGTCTGGCGACGAAACTGGAAATAGGCATCGGCTCGAATGGCGAGCACTCCCTTCGCGAGGAGTTTGGCGAACGTCTCGGTGATCTCTGAATGCATGCGGGAAGCAGCTGGGATTCGAGGCCCAAGAATACAGCCGATCGGGATGGTTCGCACCGTAGAACCCAAGCAGTTTGCTCTGCGGGCGGATCGATCCCGGCTGACGGAAAGTCTGTTTTTCCGGCCCGGCAATTCTCATCTTGTCCCACCGGAACCCATCAAGAAACCGCCCTTCAGATGAACAGTCGGGTACTCCTGCTGTTGTGGTCGTTGGTTGTGCTGGCGGTCGCATCCGTGTTCGTGGTAGACACCAGCCGGCCGAGTTTCGTGCTGGAACCCGTCCGAACTCTTGATGGACCCTACTTCGCCTCAGACCTCGAGGTAAGGGGAATAGACGAACTGGTCGGGATTGAGCTGACTGACTCGGACTCCAGTTTCTCTGCGGTCCACAGAAAGGGAGCCGATGGGCTGACGAAGAAGAGCATTGTTATTCGGGGTAGGCCCGTCGACTTGACTCGGATTGAGGGCTCCCAAGTAGGCGAACCACGATTCGCCATGTTCACTCGCCGCGGCGATTCCCTGTTCTCCACGCTGATTCGAGCAGTCGAAGGCTCCCTGGAGTCCAGCAAGCGCCAACTGCTTTACGTGCGCGATGACTGCAGGATGGACGGTGCCTCCTTCCCCTGGGAGCCCCGGGTCCAGTCTGCATTGCGCCTGACCAACGATAGTGGTCTGGATGCCGGGACGCTCCTCATCGGTACGGCCGGTCGAACGGGGGCGCCCCGAGGGTTTCTCTGGCTTGATGCTGAAGGCATTCCGGACGGACGAATTGAGATCGGAGCCCAGATAGGTTCGCTGGCCGTGACCAGTGATCAGTCCACCTTGTTTGCTGGGACCTGGACACCCGACAATGGCTGCCTAAGAGGCGGACTCTCAGATACGACATCCCAAATACTCGTCCTGAATGTGAGAGAACGCAGACTGGAGGCTCCTATTCAGGCCTCGCCGGAGGTCGGCTCGTCGGCCACGGTCCTCTTGACTGCGACCAACAGTGGCGAGAAGTTGTCTGCCTCCATCACCCAGGACGGCGGGTCGGTAGGCGGCATCTACGAGGTAGCCAACAGACGCGTTGGGGGTCTGGTGTCGCCAGATGTGGATGGTTGGCGAATGATTGCAAAGATGCCATGGCGGGATGATGCAACCGACGTCATCGTGGCTGTCAACCAGGCTGGCAGGCTTGCGACAATTGGCATGGAGACTGACCTCGCCTTGGATTTCGGGGGCGAGGTTCGCGGGATCGGCAGTGCTGGAGATCTGGACGACGACGGCTGGCCCGAACTCTGGGTCGCGAGCAGTAGCGGAACCGAGTTCCTTGACCGGCAGGGGAGCACTGTAGCGAGTATTCCGGCCAAGGCCAGCCAATGGGAGGAAGTACGTAGTTTGGATCGCGACCCTGTGCTGATCGGCAGGGACTTGGATGCAATGAGGACCACCATCTATGTGGTTGCCCGTCAGCCAGTAATCTCCACCCTTGAGCTTGGGCGCCTGATCCTGTTGCTCCTGCTCGTGGCGCTTTCGACCTGGGGATACCATCACATCCTTGTCAGGCGTCGACTGGATGTCGAAAGCGCAGATCTGAGAGAAATCCGGGACCTCACACAGGAGCAGCTTATCGATGAAGGCACCAGTTTGGTCAAGGATCTTCCGGCCGTGATGAGCAACCGGTTTGGGGATCCCAACCTGGGGATACCAGAGTTGGTTGAGGCGGCCGGATTCACCTCTCAGGCCGAATTGGGCCGCGTGCTGAAGAAGCTGACGGGGCTCACCCCACGAGAGTTTGTTGAAGAATACAGGATGGCGAGGGCCCGAGACCTATTGAAGGAAGGGACCCACACCATTGAAGCCATCGCCCAGATGGTCGGCTTCCGAAGTGCTGGATACTTCGCCACACGGTTTAGACGAGCTCATGGCGTCTCCCCCAGCGAGTTCAGCCCGGACAAGGCTTGAACTGGATCGTCAGGACTTGGTCTAAAGCAACTCACTCCGAGCCGTCTCGATGACGTGCCTCTCGCGCCTGCACTCTCTCATCCCGACACCTTCGTGGTACGCCCTCTCGACCGAAACAGCGAATCTGACCGCGCCTCCTGGGCGCGCATGCGCCTCATCCTGTTCGATGACCTCGACCCGGAGTTCAACGAGGCGGACATGGCGGCGTTTGAGGAGCGGCATGAACAGGAGGTGCTGCTGGCGTTTGCCGATGACGCGGGCCTCGAAGCCCGCGGGTTCAGCGAAACGGTGGGCGCTGGCGCCAGCGAACCAACCGCCAGCCCCCAAGCCCGCGGCTTCGCCGAAGTAGCCCTCCGAAACCTCGTCGACGGCTGCCTCACCTCCCCGGTCGGCTATCTCGAAGCCATCTACGTGGACCCCGCCGCTCGCGGTCACGGTCTCGGCAAGCAACTCCTTGACGCCGCCAAGGACTGGTCGCGCGAACAAGGCTGCACTGAGTTCGCCACCGATTCGGACCTGAAAGACGTGGACGCCCAGCAATTCCACCTGGCCAACGGCTTCAGCGAGACCTACCG
The DNA here is from genome assembly GCA_013003255.1 of Rhodothermales bacterium. Classification (GTDB taxonomy): domain Bacteria; phylum Bacteroidota; class Rhodothermia; order Rhodothermales; family UBA10348; genus JABDJZ01. The sequence goes on along the minus strand of JABDJZ010000469.1, from coordinate 314 downwards.
CATCGTCCAATTCCGAATGGATCTCTGACTCTCGCCCGGTCAGAGCGACGACCCGCATGGCCCACCCAACGCGTAGCCGTTAGATTTCGCCGCATGAATGACGCCCCCCTCTGCCCCAACTGCGATACGCCCCGCCTGGGCCCTCACTGCCAGGAATGCGGCCAGAAGGACGTGGGCCGCCTCACGCTCAAAGGGTTTTTCCAGACGGGACTCGCACGGGCCTTCTCGATGGACCGCGGTTACCTCCGGACGTTCGTCGGCCTGATGAAGCGCCCGGGACACGTGGCACGCGAGTATGTAGACGGCCGCAGGGC
>JABDJZ010000467.1 GCA_013003255.1 Rhodothermales bacterium | reverse complement strand
TTGCCGGAAGTGCTCATCTCCGTGGACACGTTCAGGGACACCGTCGCCGAGGCCGTACTCGATCAGGGTGCCCACCTTGTAAACGACATCACCGCGCTTCGCCACAGCCCGGCCATCGCGGATCACGTGGCCCGGCACGGCGCCGGACTGGCGCTCATGCACTCCGTCGGGTTCGTGGGAGACATGCCGCACGAGGCTACGTACCGCAACGTGGTTGCTGAAGTCGCCGGGGCGCTGCTGGACGCAGCTGACACCGCCGCCGGGCGGGGTGTGCGCTCCATCCTGATCGACCCGGGTTTCGGGTTCGGGAAGTCCGTGGAGGACAACCTGCGCCTGATTGATCACGTCGACCGCCTGACTGCCCTCGGAAGGCCGGTGATGGTCGGCGTTTCGCGCAAGTCCTCCATAGGTCACGCGCTGAGTGACGGTTCCGCCCCTGCTGCCGTGGATGAGCGTCTGTTTGGCTCCCTGGGTGCTACGGCCGTGGCGGTCCTGCGAGGAGCATCCCTAGTCCGGACCCACGATGTGAAGGCCACGGCGGAGATGCTCCGCGTCATTGGGCGAATATCGGCCCATCGCATCGTGTAGGACGAGGCCCTCATTGCTTATCATCCCGTACCTGCTTCCACGCTTCTCCAGAGTCCCTCTTGACCTTATTTGACTGGGTCATACCTATCCGCGTCGTCGACGTGATCGAAATCGGTCTTGTCGCGTGGATTCTGTACAGGCTCTATCGGTGGATGCGCGGCACCATCGCCGTCCAGATTTTCGCCGGCATCCTGGCGCTCTATCTCATCCAGGTTTTGGTCACGGCCGCGGACATGACCATGCTCCGGGCGCTGTTCGGCTCGATTGGCGATGTGTTCGTGCTGGCCGTCATCGTCCTCTTCCAGCCCGAGATTCGTCGGCTGCTGCTCCTGGTCGGACAAAACCCGCTTGTCCGCCGATTGATGGCGTCCCCTGCGCAGGAGGAGCGAATAGCCGCCATCGTGGCCGCCGTGAGCGAAATGAGTGACCGGAAGATCGGTGCGCTGATAGCCTTCGAGCGCTCGGCCGGCCTCCGAAGCTATATCGAGACGGGTGCGCAACTCCACGCCTATATCACCCGGGATCTTCTGCTGACCATTTTCTACTCGCAGAACCCGCTGCACGATGGCGCCGTGATTGTCCGCAACGGGCGGATCGAGGCGGCCCGGTGCATCCTCCCGGTATCGGCCAACATGAACATTGCATCGGACCTGGGCCTTCGCCATCGTGCCGCCATCGGCCTTACCGAGCAGACGGACGCCCTGGTCGTGGTGGTTTCTGAGGAGACCGGTCTGGTTTCCGTCTCGACTGAGGGACGCCTTGAGCGGCGCATCTCCACAGAGGCACTGCGCAGCAAACTGATCGAGGCCCTCTCCCCCCAACTGACCCCCGCCAAGGAGGAGACCGATGAGTGAGTTAGCCCCCCGAAGACGTTTTCGGCGGCAGCGGCAGGGTCTTGTCGAATTCCTCCGCGAGAAGGGAATCGTGGATGAGCAGGTGCTCGCGGCCATCAATCAGGTGCCCAGGCATCTGTTCATGGATCAGGCGCTGGAGCGCAGGGCCTACGAGGACGAGGCGCTCCCCATCGGACTCTCCCAGACCATTTCGCAGCCCTTCACGGTGGCCTACCAGACGCAGACGCTGGCGCCACGCGCCGGCGAGCGAATCCTGGAAATCGGCACCGGGAGTGGTTATCAGGCGGCAGTGCTCTGCACCCTCGGAGTCAGTTTGTTCACGGTCGAACGGCTTCGTCCTCTCTATGAGCGCACCCGTCCCCTGCTGCGCGAACTGGGCTACCGGGCCAACTGTCGCCACGGCGATGGCACGAAGGGCTGGGAGGCCATGGCGCCGTTCGACGGCATTCTGGTGACGGCCGGCGCGCTGGACATTCCGAGGCCCCTGCTGGATCAGTTGCGGGAGCCGGACGGCGAAAGACCGGGCGGGCGGCTGGTGATTCCGGTCGGTGGTACCGGCGGGCAGGTGATGCAGCGCATTGAACGAACCGGACCGGCGTCCTTTGAGGCAGAGGAGCTCGAGACCTTCTCGTTTGTCCCGCTGATTCCGGAGTAGGCGGCGTTCTTCTCTTGCAGCGCCCGGCTGATCCCGAGGCGGGCGCCCTACTCCTCCTGTCGCCAGCTCCCGGACTCGAGGTCCACCCGGTCAACCACGCCGACAATGGTTGCGTCCGTAGGCGTCAGGGCCGGCCTGAACGGAATCGTGGCCTCGGTGGACGACACATAGATCACGTGGTCTCCCTTTCCGGCGTCGACGGTATCCAGCGCCACGATGGGATCTCCGGCAACGGAACGGTCAAAGCGAAGGGGTCGAACCACCAGCATGCGGCGCCCTTCGAGGCTGTCCACCTTCCGGGTGGCCCAGACGTTTCCGATGACCAGCCCGAGGTTCACTCAGCCGTGTCCATCTTGTCCACGATGGCGGTGATCACCGCATCCACAGGCTTGTTCTTGGTTACCTCAGTCTGCCGGGCGCTCGATCCCTGCGCGAACAGCACGGTTTCACCGACACCGGCACCCACGCTGTCCACGGCCACGAGGTACCGGTCCTTCATCGTGCCGTCCAGGTTCAACTCCCGCACAATCTGCAGCGTCAGGCCTACCAACTGCTCGTCCTTGCGCGTGGCCCAAACCGTCCCGATAACCTTTCCAAGCGTCATTGCGATTCCTCGGTTGCGGAGACTCCGCCGTCCCCGGTGCCAATATCGGAACCCGGCGCTTCAGAACCGGCCCCGGGTCGTTGCCACAGGTCTGTGCCGGAAACGGGCACGGTCAGTCCAAACCAGGCATACACCGAGGCCGCGTGGTCCTCGAACGAGGAGCGAGTGCCCAGATTCACCGGCGCGGCGCGATCAAACAGCAGCACCGGCACGTACTCCCGCGTGTGGTCTGTCCCGGGGTAGGTGGGATCATTGCCGTGGTCGGCGGTGATAAGCAGGCCGCCATTCGAAGGCATCGCCGCCCGTATCTCCGGCAGCGCACGGTCAAACTCCTCGAGGCACGCGGCAAACCCCGGAGGGTCATTGCGATGGCCGAACTCCTGATCGAAATCGATGAGATTGACCCATACATAGGTGGGTGAGCCATCCCAGGCGCGGATTCGGTCCACCAGTTTCTCTATTCCAACTGCGTTCCTGCCGGTCTTGATCTGCTCGTGGAATCCGACTCCGTCAAACAGATCAGCCACCTTCCCGACCGATACAGTGGTCACACCATGTTCCTGAAGCACGCTTTGCATCGCGCCCGCCGGCGGAGCCATGGCGTAGTCCTTTCGCTTCTCGGAGAGGCGCCGGTACGATCCCGCCTCTCCGGTGAATGGCCGGGCTATGACGCGGCCCACGCCGTGTTCGCCAACCCATATCCGGGTCCGCGCAGCTTCACACCAGGCGTACAGACGCTCCAGGGGAACTACGTCCGTGTGCGCGGCCACCTGGAAGACGGAGTCGGCAGACGTATAGAC
>JABDJZ010000463.1 GCA_013003255.1 Rhodothermales bacterium | reverse complement strand
GTCGTGATGGCCCGCGGAGGCAAGACGAAGTCGGTGTTGTTCAGATTGAGCACCCGCGCCACGTGTTGGACCGCGGCAGGATCGGCATACTCAAGGTTGACGTGCACCTCGCCGGTGGTCTCCTCGTCGGTGCGATTGACGAAGTGAGGATTCAGGTCAAACACGGTTCCGGCGGCCAACTCCAGCGCGACCCCATCGGGAAACTGGTAGTCCATCCGAGGCCACTGCGTCCCGGTCAGGAAAATCTGATCCTGCATCTGCCGGAGGACGCTGATATCGAGATTGCCGTCGGGCTTGCGCAGGTCGCGGATGAGGCCCGGGAAGGGCAGTCGACTCTCGGGAGTCCCCTGCGGGTAGCTGTAGACGATGAAGTGGTGGCTTCCCGCGGCCAGCGAAATGGTGGAGCGCTTGATGAGCCGGGTCTCGGCGTGGTCCATCGGCACGCGGTAGAAGAACTCCCGCTCGAACTGGGGAGCCACCTCGAAGGGGCCGACCCGGAACGAGAGGCCCTCCTCGGGCGCCAATTGCGGAAGGGGCTCCCAGAATGTCTCTCTGAAGGTGGCGGTGTCGGTCAGGATGATCGGGTCAGCAACGACGCCCTCTTCCGGAGCGCCGGCAAGGATCCATCGGCGAATGAAACTCAGCTCACCGTACGACAGCGGCTTGGCCCCGAGGGGCATGATCGCGCCATACTCCGGGTGCTCCTCAAGAAGGTGATCCTGCTCCGGGGCGTTGATCTTCTCCCAGAGAAAGCTGGCATGCAGATCCTGGGACTCGGTGGTGTGGACTCGAAGGAGCCCGCCGGCCTTCGCGGCGAGATTGGCAGGCGCCACGCCGACCAGTTGCTCGTACGAGACGTCACTGGTGAGGACGAGGTCGGACTGGGTCGCGACGGAGGTCCCGGCGGTGTGACAGGCCTGGGTACAGTTGGGTACGAGGATCCGGCTCTGGATGATGGACCAAGTGGATTCCTCGGAGGACTCTGAATCGACACCGGCCGAATCGCATGCGGCGAAAGCCACAGCCGATATCAGCAGCAGGAAAAGCAGGGGGATTCTCATGGGCGAAAAACTAGGGTCGGGTCGAACTCTGCGACAATGCCTTTTCGTATCCGCTTCATGACTGGGCACGGTAGCTTCCGACGCAGGCATTCACGAATACGAGAGGCGCGACGATGGACCTGAAGAGCAATACCTACTTGATTACGGGGGGCGGATCGGGCCTGGGTGCCGGTACGGCGGCTCGTTTTCGCGAGTTCGGAGCGAACGTCGTCATCGCTGACATCAACGAGGAAGGCGGCTCCGAGCACGCAAAACGCATCGGCGCCAAGTTCGTTCGGACGGACGTGACCGACGGCGAGAGTGTACAGGCGGCCGTGGATGCCGCAAAGGAGACATTCGGTGGCCTGCATGGCCTGGTCAACTGCGCGGGCATCCTCATTGGTCGCCGGACGCTAAGTCGTCGGGGGCCGCATGACCTGGAGTCGTTTGCTCGGATGGTGCAGGTCAACCTGGTGGGCACGTTCAACGTGATCCGCCTGGCCGCCGCGGCGATGGCCGAGAACGATCCGGGGGAAGACGGCGAACGCGGCGTCATCATCAACACGGCCTCGATCGCTGCATACGACGGGCAGATTGGACAGGCTGCCTACTCGGCTTCGAAGGGTGGCGTGGTCGGGATGACTCTTCCTATCGCACGAGACCTGGCGGCGACCGGCATTCGGGTGGTAACCATTGCGCCGGGCGTGATGCTGACGCCGATGGTGGCCGGGATGCCGGACGAAGTTCAGGAGTCTCTCGCGGCGCAGATCCCGTTTCCGTCCCGGTTGGGGACGCCCGATGATTACGCGTTCCTGGCGCAGCACATCGTCGAGAACCGGATGATCAACGGCGAGGTGATTCGCCTTGATGGGGCGATTCGCATGGGGCCGCGGTAGGGAGGGGCAACGGCGTCGCTGCGAACGGCGCGAGGCCATCCAGTCGCCGCGGCAACCCGCCAGCGCCGCCGCCAAAGCAACCCTACCCGATCCGGTAGCGCTTCAACAACGCCTTGATCGCACGCCGCTTCAGTTCGTCATACGGCGGATAGAACAGCGACACCAGCGCGAGCCGCCTGCGCTGCCGCAGCACCGTGCGCTGACTGGAGAATTCCAGAAAGCCCGCATGTCCGTGCCCGCGTCCCTGCCCGCTGTTTCCCGTGCCGCCAAAGGGCAGGTGCGGATTCGCGAACTGGATGATGGTATCGTTGACGCCGACGCTGCCGGAGTTCGTGCTGGAGACCACGCGCTGGATGGCGTCCTCGCTCTCGGAGAAGATGTACAGCGCAAGCGGCGTCGGCCGAGCGGAGATCTCCTCGAGCACCTCGGCCAGGTCCGTGTACCTGAAAATGGGCAGAATGGGGCCGAAGATCTCCTCCTGCATGACGGCGGCATCGCCAGGGAGGTCGGTCAGCAGGGTGGGCTCCAGGTAACGGCCAGATGGGTCTGACTGCCCGCCCCTAAGTAGCGTAGCCCCCCGTTCGAGGGCGTCCGCGCAAAGCTCGGCCAATCGTTCCGCATGTCGCTCCGAAACCACCCGTCCGTAGTCCGGAGAGGACTCGGTGGCACCATAGAAGCGATCAAGGCGCTCATTCAAGGCCTCCACAAACGCGTCATAGCGGCTTTCGTGGACAAAGAGGTAGTCGGGCGCAAGACAGGTCTGCCCGGCGTTGGAGAACTTGCCGAAGGCGATGCGCTCCGCGGCGCGACCGATGTCCGCCGTCTCGTCAACGATGGTAGGTGACTTCCCGCCGAGTTCAAGCGTCAGCGTCGAGAGGTTCTCCGAGGCGGCCCTCGCCACGGCCTTCCCGACCTGCGTGCTACCGGTGAAATAGATGTGGTCAAACGGCTCGGCTACGAGTGCCTTCGAGACGTCCGCCGCACCCTGTACCACCCGCACTTCATCGGGCGACAGGCAGGAGGTTACAATGGCGTCCAC
>JABDJZ010000458.1 GCA_013003255.1 Rhodothermales bacterium | reverse complement strand
GGATGAGAATGGGCTTCAGTCGATACTCCAGCGTCGGGAAATCAAAAAACGTCCCGTAGAGATCCACCATCGCCTGGCCCAGCGCCATGCCCATCCCGATGCCGAGCGCGGCGCCGATAAGAACGGCCACCATCGCAAACTGGAGGTAGTGCACCCCCACTTCGCGGTTGGTATAGCCGAACGCCTTCAGGACGGCGATCTCACTTCGCTGCGTGGCGATCATGCGAGACAGTACCACGTTGATCAGGAACGCGGCCACGGCCAGGAAGACCACAGGGATCGCTGAACCCGTAGCACGATTGCCGTCAAGTTCCGACTGCAGGATGAAGTGGGACGGCTGTCGGGCGCGCGGGTAGGCCCCGAGTCCGCCGTAAGGCCGCAGGATGCGGTCAACGCCTGTCAGCACGGCCTGCGAATTGGCTCCAGGGGCGAGCGCAATGAGCACCTGATTGAACGCTCCCTCCATGTCATACATGCTCGCCATGGCCCGACGGCTCATCCAGACAATGCCATACCGCTCGTCGTCGGGGTAGAGGGACCCCGGCGGAATGGCGTAGGTGTGCTCAGGTGAGATCGCGGTGCCGACAATGAGCAGGTCCTGAAGGCGACCATTGATCAGCGCCTGAAGCGAATCGCCTGGTGTGAATCCGTTGGCTATCGCGAACCGGTCATTGACGATGGCCTCATGCGGCGCGCGCGGGTCCACGTAGCGTCCGCTGCGAAGATGAATGTCCGCCAGCTGATTCTCCCGATCGTCGGGAAGTGAGAAGAACTGACCCAGCGCCGGGGCGTCCGTGGACGGCACATCCAGATTCGCGGCCAACGCTATTCGGGTGGTCGTCCGGGCGACACCCGACAAGCTGCTGATGCGATCGGCAACCGACTCCGGCGCGCGTTCCAGGTGGGCCCAGACATCAGGGAATCGCGTCTGGATGTAATAGTCATCCCGAGACGTCACGAGCGACTCGTACGTGCCACGCATGGTGAGCACCGTCATGATCCCCACTGAGACCACCGCCGCAATCGAGATGACCTGACCCCGGTGGCGCCAGACCTCTCTCAGGAGGCGGAGGGTCAGCGCGGATGGGCGACCTACCAATGGATCTCCTCCACCGAGGTCCGAACGGCGTTCTCGTGGATGCTGGCTATCCGCCCACTGCTCATCTGGATGACCCGGTCACCCATAGCGGCGATGGCCGCGTTGTGGGTGATGATGGCGGTGGTGGTATGCGTTCGCCGGTTCACCGCTTCGAGCACCCGCAGCACCTTGCGCCCGGTCTCAAGATCCAGCGCACCGGTGGGCTCGTCGCAGAGCAGCACATCGGGGTTCTTGGCGATGGCTCGAGCAATAGCCACGCGCTGCTGCTCGCCTCCGGAAAGTTGGGCCGGGAAGTGGTCCATGCGATCATCGAGATCGACCATCGACAGCGCTTCCTCGGCCGGCATCGCATCCGTGGCAATCTCAGTCACCAATGCCACGTTCTCCCGCGCGGTGAGGCTGGGGATCAGGTTGTAGAACTGGAAGACAAAGCCGACGTGGTTGCGCCGGTAGGCGGTTAGTTCGCGTGTGGATGCGCCGGACAGTTCCTGCGGGCCATAGAAAACGCGGCCCGAGGTCGGGATGTCGAGCCCGCCCAGGATGTTCAGCAGGGTACTCTTTCCGCTCCCCGAGGCACCGAGAAGAACCACCAGTTCGCCACGGTACAGGTCCAGGTTGATGTCCCGGAGTGCGTGGACGGAGACCAGGCCCAGGTTGTACGTCTTGGTGACCTCGCGAACCCGAAACACGCTCTGCTTTCCTGGCGATCCGCTACTTGAGCGGACGTCGGCCGGGTGAGACTCGGCGGATTTCCTGGGTTCCGGTTCGTCAGTCAACCGTCAACTGGCTTCTGCCTGTATTTGTGCTGCGACTTGCTGTACTTCATCCAACACACGAAGGAGGTTTCCGCTCCACAACTGCGCGATTTGGTCTTCGGTATAGCCGCGCCGAACCAGCTCCATGGTCACGTTGAAGGTCTCAGAGGCATCCATCCAGCCTTCCACGCCTCCCCCTCCGTCGAAGTCGGAGGAGATGCCCACATGGTCCAGCCCGATGAGCTCCACCAGGTAGTCGATGTGATCGACGAAGTCAGCCACATCCACCGGGCCCGCCTCGATCTCATCCATGCGCGCCTCAAGGGCTTCCTCGACCGGACGAACGCGCTCGCGATAGGCCTCGCGAGCCTCGGGCGACATGGTGAACAGGTCGCGACGGCTGGCTACCAGTTCGATGTCCATGGACTGAGCAATGGAGGTCCGGAGGTCATTTACGGCCTCCTGCCACGCGCTGTGCTTGTCCGCATCCACGTAGCTGCGGAACGCCACGGTCTGGACCACACCACCGTTCTCCTTCAGTGCCATCAATTCCTCGTCATCCAGATTACGACTGACATCGTTGAGTGCACGGGCTGACGAATGAGAGGCCATGACCGGGGCCCGTGACAGTGCCATCGTCTCCATGTTGGCCTTCTTGGATGGGTGGGAGAGGTCAACCATGATGCCCCAGCGGTTCATCTCGGCAATGGCCTGGCGGCCGAGGTCGCTCAGCCCGTCGTGGAGCCAGACGTCATCACGTTCGCCTGTATTGGAGTCCGAGAATTGGCTGTGGCCGTTGTGGGAGAGGGACATGTAGCGCGCTCCCCATTCCTGGAATTGCCGGATGTTGTCCAGGTCAAGACCCACCGGGTACGCGTTCTCGACGCCAATCATCGCCACCTTTTTGCCCTCGCCGACAATCCGGCGGACATCATCGGAGGTGTAGGCAATCTCGATCTGATCGGGAGCCTTCTCCTCGGCCAGCCAGTGGATTGCTTCGAACTTGGAGACGGCGTTCTCATAGGCCGCTGCATACCCCTCGTCGGTGAGTTCACCCTGGCCCGTGTAGACCACCAACCAGGCCACGTCCAGGCCGCCGGCGTTCATCTTCGGAATGTTGACCTGTGTCGGCAGGTCCATGGTGTAGTTGGCTTCCTCGGTGAAGTTGCGGACGTTGATGTCATCATGGGTGTCCAGCGTGATGGCGCGCTCGTGGATCCCACGGGCCAGATCCTCCATGGACGCATCGGATGCGGGGTCGCTGGTGGACGAGGTGCAGCCAACAAGCAGGAGGCTGGAAGCGAAGAGGACGGTTAGCAGACGCATAACGATTTGAATCTCCGGGAAACGGTAGGGGACCAAGAATGTACAGAGGTTCCGGTACCAAACTTCCACATTTCTGATGACGACAATGGGACTCTCCCGGACCTTCGTGCTCTTCATGGCGGCCGGTTTGATGGCGACCGCGGCCTGCGGGCAGGATCAGACCACCCCGGAATACCTGAATGCACGCCACGTCATTGAGGATGGGCAGGCACAGGAGGTCCGCGCGTTCTCGGATGCCGACCACTGGATCCGTGAGGAAGTGTGGGTCGAGACCGAGTTCGATTCCGATGGAGATGGCAAGCTGGACCGCGTGCATGCGGCGGTGGTTCGTCCGGCCCAGACGGAATTGTCGGATCTGAAGGTCCCGGTCATCTACGGCTCGAGCCCCTACTACGCCGGCACGTCCGGTGGTCTGGAGCATTTCTGGAACATTGACCACGAGGTAGGTGCCGAGCCACCGCCTCGGGTCAACCAGCCTGCGCCGGTACTCCGGGCGCGTCCCGGCATTTCCAATGGCTTCGTAGAGGACTGGGTGCCCCGGGGATTTGCCGTTGTGCATTCGTCCTCACCGGGCACGGGCCTCTCCGAGGGGTGCCCAACCGTAGGCGGCATCAACGAATCGCTGGCGCCCAAGGCGGTTGTCGATTGGCTGAATGGTCGTACCACAGCGTATACCACGCCGGACGGAGACGAGGAGGTGGAGGTGAACTGGGCCACGGGTAAGGTGGGCATGACCGGCACGTCTTACAACGGTACGCTCCCGCTGGCGGCCGCCACTACCGGGGTCGAGGGACTTGAAGCCATCATTCCGGTGGCCCCCAACACGTCCTACTACCACTACTACCGTTCGAATGGGCTGGTGCAAAGCCCGGGCGGGTACCCTGGCGAGGACATTGACGTCCTCTATGACTTCATCCACAGCCGGGACTCTGATCGTCGCGAGTATTGCAATGCGACGGTCCGGGACGGTCTGATGATGGAGAACATGGATCGGGTCACCGGCGACTACAACGAGTTCTGGGCCAGCCGCGACTATCTCAACGTCATCGACAACGTCAAGGCAGCGACGCTGATGGCGCACGCCTTCAATGACTGGAACGTGATGCCGGAGCATTCCGTGCGGATCGTAGAGGCGCTGAAGGAGCGCAATGTGCCGGTTCAGCAGTACTACCACCAGGGTGGACACGGTGGACCTCCGCCGATGAAGATGATGAACCGATGGTTCACCCGGTACCTCCTCGGAGTCGAGAACGGCGTCGAGAATGACCCGAAGGCCTGGATTGTGCGGCAGGGTGCCGACCGCCTCGAGCCCACGCCTTATGAGGACTATCCGAACCCGGCCGCGAGCCCGGTGGATCTGTACCCATCAGCCGGCGGGATGGGCATCGGAGTGCTGGACGTTGTCAGCAGTGGTGACGAAGGCCAGGAGATGCTGGTCGACAATGCGTCGTTTGACGGAGAGGCACTGGCCAAGGCGGAGTGGACAAATCACCGACTTCTCTACGCCACCCCGGTTCTGGCTGAGGATGCCCACATTTCAGGTACGGCTACTGTCACGATTCGCGTGACCGGCGACAAGCCGGCGTTCAATCTTTCGGTTTGGCTGGTGTCATTGCCCTGGACCGATGGGCGAAGAGGAACCGGCGGCGTCATTACCCGAGGTTGGGCCGATCCGCAGAATGACACCTCGCTGTGGGAAAGCACACCGCTGGAGCCCGGGGAGTTCAGGGAGCTGACATTTGATCTCCAGCCGGATGATCAGGTCATTCCTGCAGGTCAGCAGATCGGGCTGATGGTGTTCTCCAGCGACAAGGAATACACGCTGAGGCCGAAGCCCGGCACGCAGGTGACGGTAGATCTGGACGGCACGTCTATATCCCTTCCGGTGGTCGGTGGCAGCCTTTCATTCCAGTCCAGAGAAGGCACCAACTGATGGTCGCAGTCACGTCCAACATGCTGGCGCTGGGCACCCCGGCGCCGGCTTTCGCACTGGCTGACCCCGATGGGGTAACACATTCCTTTCCGCGGGCGGATGACCGCCCGTGGGTGGTCATGTTCATCTGCAACCACTGCCCGTTCGTCAAGCTTGTGGCCGATGAACTGGCGGCCGTGTCGAGGGACTACCAGGGCCGCGCGGACTTCGTCGCCATCAACAGCAACGACACGGAGCGGTATCCGCAGGATGGGCCGGATGCCATGAGGCAGGAAGCCGCCAGTCGGGGATACCAGTTCCCCTACCTGCTGGACGCCTCGCAGGAGGTTGCCCAGGCCTACATGGCGGCCTGCACGCCAGACTTCTTCGTGTTCGATTCCGCCGATCGGCTGGCGTATCGGGGTCAGCTGGATGATTCCCGGCCGGGCAACGGAGTCCCTCCCTCTGGACGGGACCTTCGCGCGGCGCTTGACGCGCTTCTGGCGGGCAAAAGCCCGTCCGGTAACCAGCGCCCTGCCATGGGCTGCAACATCAAATGGAAGCCGGGCAACGAGCCGCCGTACTTCCGCTGAGGCCACAGTAGGACAGATCGCGCAGCCCAAGGCCTTGGTCCACAGGCCGTTGCCGCGCGTCAATCCAGGGACGGTAGGTGATCTCGCGTAAGGACTTCACCTACAGCCGGGTAGGGACGCCACGGGCACACCCGGTGTGGTAACACCGACATGGTGTGCAGGGAGGGCACGCCATTGTTTGGCCATGGGCCTCCGTACGCTTGTGTAGCAATTACGCCAGCAGCCCGGAACCATGAAGTCCTACCCCCAAGCCCCCTTAGTCGCAATGATGGCGTTCGTCCTGATTGCGGCT
>JABDJZ010000447.1 GCA_013003255.1 Rhodothermales bacterium | reverse complement strand
CCAGATGTAGCCCTCGCTTTCATCCAGGCGGCCGGACAGGAAGAAGTTGACCTTCTTTGCGAAAGGCAGGGGGCCGCTCAGCGTCCCTTCCATGGTGTAGACGCCCAGCCTTCCGGACTCCGAGTTCAGGAAACCCGGCGAGAGATACAGGTCTTCGTGGCGGGTGAAGGTGTCGCCGCCGTAGAAGGACAGGGAGCCCTCGTAGCGCTCACCGCCCTCCTTGGTAACCAGATTGACGATGCCGCTCATGGCCTTTCCGTACTCGGCGTTGAACGCGCCGGAGATCACGGTCATCTCCTGGATGGCATCGGTGGCCACCGATGTGGCCAGTCCGTTGGTGCTGAACGGGTTGCCCACGCTCATGCCGTCGACCAGGTAGGCGACTTCGTTGGACCGACCGCCGCGGACGTGGATTTCCCCGCCGGGACCGGTGGTCACACCTGCCTGCGTGACCAGCACGCCGAAGAAGCTCTCAACGGGCAGGGAGGCGATCTCTTCCGCTACGACGGTCTTCTTTGAGGCCGTCAGGTCCTTCTGGACCAGCGGGCGCTCAGCCGTGACGACAATCTCCTCGCCCTGAATCACTTCCTCGGACATCCGGAGGTCATACCGTGTGGTCTGCCCCGTGGTGACGCGGACCTCGTTGATCCGCTGGGCCGCAAAGCCGATGTAGGAGAACAACAACGTGTAGTCTCCCGGTCGGACGTTCACGATGATGTAGTTGCCATCCAGGTCGGTGACGGTGCCTTGCGTCGTACCGTCGATGACCACGTTGACGCCAATCAGGGGGTCTCCCGAAGTGGCGTCAGTAACCCGGCCAGCGATCTTGCCGACCTGCGCCGAGGCCGTCGTCGTAACCAGGAAGAAAAGGAGCAGGAGAATCCAGGGGCGGTTCATGCGCGATTTCAGTGCTTCTGGGAGAGGCGAAATCTAGGCCCACACAAGGTTCGATGTGGGGCAAAAGGAACGGGCAAAAAAGGGGGAGAGGCGCACGCCCCTCCCCCCTCGTCATGCCACGTTGAGCGGGCGTGCTACTTGAGCAGAACCATAGTGCGGCTCTGGCGGAAGTTGCCGTACTCCAGCGTGTAGAGGTAGGTACCACTGGCCACCTGTGCTCCGGCATCGTTGGTGCCGTCCCAGGTGAATTCGTAGGTGCCGGCAGCATGGTGCTGGCCAGATACAATAGTTCTGACAAGCCGCCCCGAGACATCGTAAACCCTCAGCGAAACCGACCGGTCAACAGGCAGCGTGATCGAAAAGCTGGTGCTCGGGTTGAACGGGTTCGGATAGTTGGCCGAAAGCTTGTAGTCCGACGGCAGCACAATGACGTTTTCTTCTGTCGACACCGCCAGCCCGTCCATGGAGATTACCCGCATGAACGGTCTCACCGGGGCTTCATAGCGTGAGGCAATGCTGCGCTCGAACCGCGTGGAGTCAGCATTCCAGACCTCCGAGTAGACGTAGAGGCTATCATCAACGCCCTGAAAGGACAGGGCAATCTCGATATCGCCGTCACCGTCTGCGTCTCCCAGGTAGGCAATGCCGGACGGAAAAATCGGGTCGCTTGCGCTCGTCGTAGTTCCTTGCTTGGAACTGGCCAGTTCGTAATAGGTCGACATTGTCCCAAGCGAGTCCCGATTGACCGTGTGGAAGCCGACCGTGTCCGCAGGGGCTGAGGTGTCAATGCTCGTGACCGTGTAGTTGGCCCCGTCCCCGGGATCTCCGCCATTGAACTCTGCGACCCGGATGAACGTCGACGGGGCTCCAGAATTGCGGGACCCCTGTCCGTATCCGGGCCCGCCTACGATGACCTCGAGAGCGCCATCCTCGTCCAGATCTCCGATGGCCGAACCACCGGCGCCACCTATCGGAATCGCGTCATAGAAGACATTTGCAGCTCCTATTTCGCGGACATCATCAAAGTCATTGTAGTTGATGACTGTGATGTTTCCGGTCTGGAAGTTGGGGTAAAAGACCTCATCATTTCCGTCGCCGTCGATGTCTCCCGCAACGCCCCCAAAGAGCGAAACATGATCTGATGGCGAGGCCTTGTAGAATTGGCCATCCGCAGGTGCCAGATAGGTGTCGGCACCGTTGGTAGTGACGTTGAAGAAGTTGAGGTTATTCCAAGTGTGATAGGACAGATCCATGAATGAGTCGCCATTCATGTCGGCAGCAATAATATCGTAAGGGGAACCGCCTCCGAGGCCTCTCTGCCGAGGTGCTTCCCTGTGCTCCACAACCCAAGTTTCGAAACCGGTTCCTGCTCCGTTGGGCTCGAATGTGCCGGTCACCGAGGCAACGTACATGACGTCGTTTGCACTTGCGCCATCGGAGGGGATCAGAAGCTCCATCTGGCCATCTCCATCAACATCAAGCGCCTGAAGGTTCTGTGATCGCGCGAAACCCGGCGCAGGGTCTCCTCCGGCAACAGAGTACTGACCAACCGTTGCTGGCCACGTCCCGTAGTTGTCAGAACCTGAGACGCCATCATGCTCCCAGACGTAGACTCCAACCTGAAATTCCGGGTTGCGATCTGTGTTGTAGCCATTCCCAGCCACGTACATGATCTCCCAATTCCCGTCGCCGTCCAGATCGCCGGCTGTCGCGTATCGGGCATTGCTACTCGAACTCGACGAATCGATCAGAGCGGTGGCATAGACCAACTCCCACGTGTTGGGTGCCGAGTTCTCGATGACAAAGACGCGACCGCCAGCGGTGTTATGACTGGCAAGGAGCACCTCGATGCGGCCATCCTTGTCGAGATCCCAAGGGCCGGACATCCCACGCACACCGTTGTGGCCATAGACGGGGAGCGGATCGGATAATTCGCCGGTTCTATCAGGATTAAAAATAAACTCGGTCGACTGGGCGGAGGCGCCGGCTGTCACAAACACAGCAAAGACGACAAGGAGTAACGCTCGTTTCATTGGTCGCAGGTCGATGATTATGGTGGTCGGTCTGGCAGATCAAATTAGTGTTCACCAAGAAGGAAGCAAGGGTCTGAAACAAACTCTGTTTCACAAAATCGGTACTTGTCGTAATGGTTGTGAACCCCGGTTCATCCGTTTGTAAGGGGAGCACAGCCGCCCGAACTTGACCAAATCCAGCAATTGCGGTACACGGGAATGCCTTCGATTTGTGCTATGAGACGGCGACTTGAGTGGCTGCTCTGGTTGTCTTGCCTCGCGGGCATTTTCCACGCGACGCCCCTACTGGCCCAGTCGCCCAAGCTGGAATTCCGGGGTGCCTGGATCGCCACCGTTATCAACCTGGACTGGCCCACGAGTTCGCGCTCGTCGACCGCGCAGAAGCAGAACCAGCTCCGCGAGATGCTGGACGAATTGGCCGCGACGGGCATCAATTCGGTGTTTTTCCAGGTCCGCACCGAGTGTGACGCGCTCTATGACTCGCCTTTCGAGCCCTGGTCTGTATACCTGACCGGCCAACAGGGTTCGGCACCCGCCCCCTATTTCGATCCACTGGCCTTCGCCGTTGAGTTCGCCCACTCCCGGGGGCTATCGCTCCACGCCTGGCTCAACCCCTTTCGATGTGAGCGCGAGGTGGGCCGCTATGCGCTGGCCCCAGATCACCCGCTCATCG
>JABDJZ010000442.1 GCA_013003255.1 Rhodothermales bacterium | reverse complement strand
ACCCCGAGATACTCGTCAGCAACGTCGCGCTGCAAGAGAGCCTGGACAGTTCGGCCATTGAAAACATTGTTACTACCCAGGACGCCCTCTTCAAGGCCCGAAGTGCCTCCGAAGTAGCCAGCGGGCCTGAGAAGGAGGTTCTCCACTATCGGGATGCCCTATTTGCAGGATGGGAGAGCCTGAAGTCCACTGGCCTTATCACAACTAACCTGTTGGTGGACATCGCGCAGACGGTCAACTCGAACGCTGCCGGCATCCGCAAGAACCCGGTGCATGTCGGCAATCCGGCAACCGGTGAGGTCCTCTATACACCGCCCTCTGGCGCATCTGTGATCCGCGATAAACTCTCCCATTTGGAGCGGTTCATCAACGAACCTACTGAGGCCGAAGACGCAATCGATCCGCTTGTTCGACTGGCCATGGTCCACTACCAATTCGAAGCCATTCACCCGTTCTACGACGGAAATGGTCGGACGGGGAGAATCCTGAACGTTCTGTACTTGCTGCAGCAGGAGTTGCTGGACACTCCCGTGGTGTACCTGTCGGGCTATATCCTGAGTCACCGCGCAGAGTACTACTCCCTCCTGCGGGGAGTCACGGAGGACGCAGAATGGCGGCCTTGGATTGAGTACGTGCTAAGAGGGATTCTGCAGACATCGCGAGCTACGCTTGAGCTTGCTCAAGCCATTGACGACAGCATTCAGGCGTTTGCTGCCCGTGCGAGCGCCGGAATGAAGAGCGGCTATTCCTTGGAACTGGTCCGGCTGCTCTTCAGGGAGCCCTATGCACGGATCGACACCCTCGTCGAGGAGGGCCTTGCCGGCTCCCGAGCCAGTGCCTCTCGCTACCTGCACAGGCTGGTGGACCTTGGAATCCTGGAGATAGAGCGCCAGCACCGAGACACCTATTTCATCAATACCCGGTTGGTGAGTCTGCTCTCGAACCTGGGATCCGATCGCTAGCTATGCGACGCTAAACGCCCCAACGCAAAACGCCCTGAGCACGACTACATCAGTCGACTCAGGGCGCTTTGCCTTGGGGGTAGTGGCCCGGGGATTTGGTGTCGTCTCCGACTCAGTTCGAGCTACGCGGCCGCCATCTCAGGCAGCAACCGCTGGAGCACCTTGGGCACGGCCTCTGGCCGGACCAGGACGCGGCGCTCAGCGACGACCTCGAAATAAGGGTGGGGTTCGGGCACGACAATCAGAAGCCATACTCCCGCCTCACGGGCGCGTAGCGGCACTTCTTCAAACGCCGCCAGGACGTCATCCAGCGTGAGCAGGACTGCCGACGCCGCACCTGTAGCAATGGCCCGGATGATGGCGCTTGCCTTGCTGGACACGCGCCACTGCACAACGGACTCAGTGACCTGGTCGCTCTTGTATTGGATATCTACAGAGGGGGAATGCCAGATCTCGGCCATTCGGCCGTTCTCACTCTTCCGCATTTGGAAATCTATTCAGGCGTTCAGGACCACACCGGGATTTGCCTAGGTGGTGTGGTCCGGGTCGTAGGGGACCGCTTAATGATCGTCTACGCCGGACCGTCCTAGATCCGTGGATCTACGTAGAAGCCTGAAATTCAGTAGTCCTACGTAGCCGCTCGTTCTTCAGTCCGCCGGCGGGATGAGTCCGCGCTGCAAGGCGTAGTGGACCAGTCGTGTCTGGTTTCGAATTCCCAGCTTGGCCATGATGTTGGCGCGATGGGTCTCGATGGTCCGAACGCTGAGCGAAAGCCGATCGGCGATCTCATCGCTGGTAAGTGCTTCCGCCACAAGGTGCAGCACTTCGCGCTCCCGGGGAGTCAGTGTCTCATAGCGGTCTGTAGTCTCCGAGTCGCCGGCAGACTTGGGAACGCCCCGGCTCAGGTAGCGCTCGCCGCGAAGGGCGGTCCGGACAGCTTCAACCAGATCCTCAAACGAGTCGTCCTTCAGCACATAGGCGCTCGCTCCCGCTTCCAGGGCTCTCGACAGGTGTGCGTCACTGCGGTGCATGCTCAGGACTACCACGCGACAGGAAGGACGCGCTCGGAGCGCACGGCGGGTGGCCTCAATACCGTCCAGCCCGTGCAGCGAGAGGTCCACGACAAGCACATCAGCCCGGTGCTGCTGCACCAACTGCTCGACGTCTCCCCCGTCCGCCGTCTCTGCGACGACCCGGAAGCCCTCTACCTTTTCCAATAGGCCACGAACGCCAGCCCGGACGACGGAGTGGTCCTCCGCCAGAATAATTCGAATCACTTTACGGTCGGGCTGCGTTTGGAACCCTCTAACGAAATCTGCCGTGTTCAAGCCCCGAGACGCCCTGAGGATCCTGATAGCCACTGCTTTTGCCCTACTGGTGACCCCCGGTAGCGTGCAGCCGGCATGGGGGCAGGAAATCCAGGCAACGCCGGGATGGAGCCAGGACCCGCACTGGACCTATACGGACTACACCGCAGCTGCCGGAGTCGCCGGACAATTTGTCTTTGATCTGGACTTCGATGACGCCGGTCACCTCTGGATTGCCTCGGCCGGGGGACTCCTGCGATTCGATGGTATCCAATGGAATCGCTACGGCGAAGAGGATGGCTTGCCCTCCAGCTTCGTCCGGACGGTCGCCACGTCACCGGAGGGTCTGTTGTTCGTCGGGACCAACCGAGGACTGGCCGTTCTGGAGGATGGCGTGTTCCGGAGGTTTGAGGCCCAGCCAACCGCGCAGAACATCAGACGACTTCGGTTTGCCCCGAACGGCGAACTGTGGATCTGCTCTGACTCCTGGCTGATGCCGGAAGAGCCAGGAGGCCTAACTGTGATCGAAGGAAGCCTGGCCACCGACGTGCCGGTTCCCGAGTCCTACGTTTCCGACGTTCGGTTTCTTGGTGGAGAGCAGTACCTCCTGACTGCACGCGGCGTGTTCCATAGGGCAGACGGTTCTTGGCTGCCATTGGGGAACAGCGCGGATCTAGGCTATGCCCGCGACTTGATCGAAACTCGCGACGGGCAGATCCTGCTCAACACCGACAGGGGCACTTTCATACTTGCGGGTTCGCGGTTCCAGACGGCTCATGAGGGGCTGGCCCGCACTGAGTTCGTGCTGTTTCTCCAGGATGGAGAACGGGTCATCGTTCTTGACCGGGCCGGTGGGTCCATGAAATCATGGACCGGACGCTCCTGGCAAACGGTCCACGATGCGCGAGTGCGGTTTCCCATACTCGAAGAGGTCACCGTTGCGCCGGATGGCGCGCTTTGGCTCGCCGCATCAGGGACCGTTGCTCGGTACGGCCCACCTCGGTCGTGGATTCGCCATGAGGATATCACCGGCACGGCGTACGAGGATGACGGAGGGCGGCTCTGGGTATCCGGGGATGGCGTCCATTTGTTCACCCAAGACGGTTGGTCACGCATCCTGCAGGAGGCCTATACGGTTGCGGGCGGAACCGATGATGTGACCTGGTTCTGGAGCGAAACAGGCGCGGCCCGTTACCGCGAAGGTCGAGGCGCGGATAGATGGTCTGCCGAGGAAATCGGCCTCGACCGTGGCATCCTGGAGTTCGACGCGAACGCTGAAGGCCAGGCAGCTGCACTTGGACTGGATGGACTGGTTCACTTCAAGGACGGCGCCTGGTCGGAAGTGGATGACCTCCCGGACTTCGTGCCGAGTGGTCTGGCCTTGGATGATCACGGTGTGATGTGGCTCGCTGCCCGGGTGGGCCCAACACAACCGGTCCAGGTATTGCGACTTTTCGAAGGCTCCAGGGAACGATCTGAAGGCCCTGCCATCACTTCTCAGACGCCGGCTCAGCTTCTCGAGACCAAGACCTCCATGAATCTCTTGGGGGATTTCGGAATGGCACGCTATGCCGAAGGCAACTGGGAGTTGGCGGAGGATCTTCCATCCCGATCGGTGTTGGGTTGGAGCGAATCTGGAGATACAGGCTGGCTCGGGCATCACGGAGCCTATGGGGAGAAAGCCGGCGTCAGCATGATCACTCCCGACTCCACCCATTTCTATCCGTTGGTCCCCGTCCGACTTGTGGGACACGGCGTCTACACAGATGGTCCGAATCTCGTTTTCATCGACACGACAAGGGCCGGTGTAGCCTTGCGCCTTCGCAACCCTTCGTCGAACCTCAGGTGGGCGGTTCGACAAAGAAATGGGGACTATTGGGCCAGCGGTGATGACGGGCTTTTCCATTTGCCATACATAGCTGACCCTCCAGAGACGATTCTCATCCCCAGTGCCAACTCGGTGGTGGCCGGCGAGCGGCTGAGCGTCGGCCTGGAAAGCCTGATCCCGTGGGGGGCCGGCCGCGGCGGCCCTCACCAGGTCTCCTGGAGGCTGGCGGCGGGTGAGTGGAGCCTGTTTGAGCAGAGGGAATC
>JABDJZ010000415.1 GCA_013003255.1 Rhodothermales bacterium | reverse complement strand
CCCGAGGTGGTGGCGCGGCGGATTGGGATTGTGACGGCGGTGGCGCCGTAGCAATAGCGCTGCGTTCCTTCAGGCGAGGGCCGCGCCCGGCAGCGCCGTAGTCAGAAGTCCTGCCCCAACGGGTGCAGCGTGACCTCGTCCAGCACCAGGTTGCCGGGCTGCCGCACCATGCCGAGCAGGACCTGCGCCACTTCTTCGGGCTTCATGGCCCAGTGGTGATCCCGGGTGCCGGGGAGCGTCCCGCCGAAATGCGTGTCGATGATGCCCGGCAGCACGACGGATACCTTGACACCGGACTCCCGAAGTTCGCGAAGCAGTGAGCCGGAGAACCCGACCACTGCGTGCTTGGCCGCCACGTAGGCCGCCATGTTGGGAATGGCCCTCCGGCCAATGTCCGAGGCCACGTTCAGGATGTAGCCGCTCCCGCGTGACGCCATGCCAGGCGCCACCGCGTGGCAGGCGTACATGGTGCCCTTCAGGTTGACATCCACCACATCATCCATCTCATCAATGGACCACTCGACAAAGGGCTTGTAGTAGCTGAATCCCGCGTTGTTGATCAGCACGTCGACGGGGCCCATCGCGGCCTCAACCTCGGAGACATACTGCCGGACGGCGCCGGCGGACCTGACGTCCACCACGCCGCGCATCGCGTGTCCCTCGACATCCAGAATGTCCCGTACCACCTCGTCAAGGTCCGTCTCGTTGCGTCCGCAGATGGCCACATTGTAGCCTGCCTCTCCGAAAGCAATCGCGGTGTGGCGTCCGAGGCCCCGGCTGCCACCTGTGATGAGTACTGTCTGTTTCACGATGCGCCGTACAGTTTGAGGAAGCGGATGATGGACTGAATGCCTTCCTGGAACCGGTCTATGCCGAAGCTCTCGTTGGGCGAGTGGATGGCGTCGGAGTCGAGGCCAAAGCCCATGAGCACGGTATCCAGGCCAAGCAGCTTCTTGAAATCGGCCACCACCGGGATGCTGCCTCCGCCCCGGACAAAGAACGGTTTCATGCCATAGACCGCTTCCATGGCATCCTGTGCCGACGACATCGCAGGACTCTTGGTGTCCACCAGGACGCCGTAGCCACCGTGGAGGTCGCGGAAGGAGAGCTTCATGGACTTCGGCGTATGGCGCTCGAAGTACAGGCGGATCTTTTCGGTGATCTCTTCCGGAGTCTGATTCGGCACCAGGCGGCAGGAGATCTTGACGCTGGCCTTCGACGGCAGGACGGTCTTGGCGCCCTCACCGGTGTAGCCACCCCAGATGCCGTTGCAATCCAGCGTCGGCCGCGCGGTGGCGCCTTCCAGGGCCGTGTAACCGGCCTCGGTGGTCATGTGATCGACGCCGACGTCCCGTGCCCATTCTGCGGCGTCGAACGGCAGAGCCCCGAGCCCTTCCCGTTCCTCGGGTGTCAGGTCAATGACGTTGTCGTAGAAGCCGGGGATGGTGACCCGATGGTGCTCATCGTGCAGCCCGGCAATCAGTCGGGCCAGCGCGTTGACGGGGTTCTCGATGGCGCCCCCGTAGATGCCCGAGTGGAGGTCCCGGTCCGGGCCCGTCAAAGTAACTTCAACGTAAGCGAGTCCGCGCAGGCCGTACGTGATGGAGGGAACGCCGGGACCGAACAGCGCCGTGTCCGATACCAGGACCACGTCGGCGGCCAGACGCTCCTCGTTGGCCTTGATGAACCCGGGGAGATGGGTGGAGCCGTTCTCTTCCTCGCCCTCAATCATGTACTTGAGGTTCACCGGCAGCGCAGTCCCGGTCTTGAGGTAGGCCTCGACGGCCTTGAGGTGCATGAACACCTGGCCCTTGTCGTCCGCGGCCCCACGCGCGTAGATCAGGTTGCCCTTGCGGACGGGCTCAAAGGGTGGGGAATCCCACAGTTCCAGCGGGTCCGGTGGCTGCACGTCATAGTGGCCGTATACCAGGACCGTGGGAAGGGCGGGATCAACCGCCATTTCCGCGAACACGATGGGGTGTCCCTCTGTCGGGATGGCCTCGGCCGTCTCGAATCCCAGACCCTTGAAATGGCTCACGAGCCAGTCCGCCGCGTCAATCACATCCTGCTTGTGGGCGGGGTCCGTGCTGACGGAGGGGATGCGGAGCAGGTCCTCCATCTGGGAGATAAACTCCTCCTGGTGTCTGAGGGCGTATTCGAGTGCCTTCTCCATGTGTGGGCCGGGTTTGTCTGAGTGAGCCTGCAATCTACAAGGACGGCAGGTCCCGGTCATCGGGGAAACCCCCACAGCAGTCTAAAACTCGCTCTCGTCGCGCCAGCGCAACAGTTTCCAGGCAGCACTGGAGTCCGCTCTGCCCAGCAGGAAGTTGACGTTGCCGTCGCCCCGGAAAACGTCGCCCTGCTCCAGCGTGATGGTCAGGTTGAACGAGCGCACCACCCGCTCCTGCCTGCCCGGTTCGAAGACGTCCTGGGACAGGATCTGATTCCACTGAAGCCTGATCAGGCTGGCGTTTGCGAAAAGTCTCCTGGTGGTTTCAAGGTCTTCGGCGAACCCCCATTCACGGTCCACCTGGGCATCGAAATCCCGCCAGACGAACACGAACGAGGAGTCCAGCAGGGGCTCGTACAGAGACAGATCCCGCAGCTCGTAGGCGTTTTGGAAGTTGGTGAAGAAGCCGTCGATGCTGGCGGGGTCGCCAAGGAGGTCTCCGAACGCGGAGCCTTCCTCCAGTGCCGGTGCAAACGGGTTGCAGCCCGCCAGCGCCAACGTGAGCGCCAAGAGTAGGGCGGCAGTGGGCAGCCGCATATGGTCGGCGCGCCTCACTTGACGAACTCCGCCTTGAGATCGCTCCATGTGGCGCTTCCCGCCAGTTCCTGATCCGTCCATTCGGCCAACTCCCAAAGCCCGTCGGCGCGTTGGATGATCTGCCAGATCAGCCGCCCCTGGACCATGGTGGACGCGTCCGGCCTGCGGTGGTTTACGTTCAGGACGTAGGTAGCGTCCAGTTGGAATCGGGCGACGTCCACCACGGTCAGCGACTGGTCATTGAGCACCAGCCCGTGCCCTTCGCTGCCGGCTGCCGCTGCGACCAAAGTATTGAAGTACTGCTCCTCTTCGGCCCGACCCCACCCGGTCCAGATGGCGTCGCGCGCCTCGGCCGTGGCCGTTGGTCGAAAGACCAGATCCTCCGAGAGGGACCGGCGATAGTTGAGGGTATTCAGCTCCGCGATGGCGTTGCGAATATTGTCGATGACCTGCTCCGGCGCGTCGGGCTGTGCAAAGGTCCCGGACTCCGTGGCAGGCGGCTCCGGCTCTCTGGTCGTGAACAGGCTGCATCCAGCCAGCAGCATAAGTGCCAGGAGCGGTGCCCGGGCCATCATTTGCGCCGCGAGAACAGGACAACCCGCGGCCGATCGGGGCCGGGATCACTGCCCTCGTAGTCTCCAAAAACCTGCTGGATCTCCAGTCCCGCATCGAGATGCAGGGCCTCCAGGTCCTCCCGCGATAGGAGCGCTACACTCTCCTCAAACGTGTGGGATGACTCGCCCTTTCGGAACTCGATGCGCTTCCGGATGCGGCCATCCTTGATGCGACGTTGCTGCCGGATTTCCCACTCGCCCAGTGTCCTGACATCGGCGGCGACCAGGTTGGCCCGAACGTATTCGGCATTCAGGAAATCCTGAACGAACCAGCCGCCCCGATCGACGCACCCAGCCATGGCGTTCAGCGCCCGCTGGTGTTCGGCAGGGTCCTCGAAATAGCCGAAGGCGGTGAAGAAGTTGACCACCCGGTCAAAGGCCTCGGGAACGGGGATCCGCATGTCCTGCCGGATCCAACGCACATCGACGCCTGCCTCGTCTGCCCGCTGCATGGCGGCCTCAAGGGATCGTTCCGAGAGGTCCAGCCCGGTTACCCGGTACCCTCGCCGTGCGAACTCCACCGCGTGACGCCCCCGCCCGCACCCTACATCCAGCAGGGAAGACCCCGCGGCAGGTCGCGTGACGCTCTCTACGAGATCAATGAGGAGCGCAGCCTCGCCCTCGTCCCGGTTCTGGTAGACCAGGTCATATTCGTCGGTGTCAAACCACTGTTCATACCACGCCATGTCACGCCACCGGGGTGTGGAGGGCCAGCAGCGGCTCAAGGGCCGTCTCAACCGAGGATGCGTCAGCGTGCCAGCCCGCAATCTTTCGAATGACCTGGTCAATGAGCATGTCGGGGCATGAGGCACCCGCGGTCAGAAGCACCGTGACCGGGGCCTCGCGGGGATACCAATCGGTTGTCTGCCGGTGTTCGCGGGCCGGGTAGTCGAAGTGCCGAATGAGTGCCGGCGACTCCAGGTCATCGGCACCACTGACGAAGTAGGTCGGCATCCGCTGTTCGGCCAGTTCCACCAGGTGACTGGTGTTCGAAGAGTTGTAGCCTCCCACCACCACGGCCACGTCTGCGCCGGCCTCAATCAGGGCCTTGGTGGCGTCCTGATTTTCATTCGTGGCATAGCACAGCGTATCGCTGGTGTCGGCGAAGTGGTCCGACAGGTTGTCCGCTCCGAACCGCCGAATGACGGCGTCGCGAAGCAGGGCTGTAATCTCCTGGGTCTCCGTGGCCAGCATGGTGGTCTGATTCACCACGCCGATGCGCCGCAGATCCCGCTCCGGCAAGAACCCGGCGGAGTAGCGGTCGGGGAAGCAATCGGCAAACGTATCGGCCGCCCGGTGACCCGTGACGAACTCGGCCAGAACAGCCGCCTCTTCCAGATCCCGAACAACCACCACCGGGGCGGACTGCTTGGCGTGGGAGATGGTGGCCCTGGTCTCTTCGTGGTACCGCTTGCCGTGGACCACGATGGTGTAGTCCTTCTTTCCAATCTGCGCGGACCGCTTCCAGACCTTCTCGACGAATGGACAGGTGGTATCGTACGAGGCCACGTC
>JABDJZ010000385.1 GCA_013003255.1 Rhodothermales bacterium | reverse complement strand
GTGGAGCGCAACAACGTCCGTGTACCCTTCAACCAGGATGACCTCCTCACGCCCCCGAACCGCGTTCTTGGCGTGGTATAGCCCATACAGCACCCGGCTCTTGTGGTAGACCTCGGTCTCGGGGGAGTTGATGTACTTGGGCTGGTCATCCGCCTTTTCAAGGATCCGCCCGCCGAATCCCAGGACCTTGCCGACGTGGCTGAGGATCGGGAAGATCAGCCGATGCCGGTACCGGTCATAGTGGCCCGACCCGTCTCTCCGCTGGAGGATGAGGCCTGCCTGCTCCAGCATGCCCTCGCTGATCCCTGCCCCGGTGGCGGCCTTCAGGAGTCCGTCCCAGGCATCGGGTGCGTACCCGATGCCGAAGCGCTTGACCATCTCCGGGTCTATCTGGCGACCGGCCAGGTAGTCACGCGCCACGGATCCCCCGTCTCCCTGGGTCAACTGCTGGTAGAAGAACCGGGCGGCAAACTGGAGGGCGTGGAGTATGGCCTCTCGGGCGGAGGCGTCTTCATCCGGCTGCCCGCTCTCGATGGTGATCCCGACCCGCTCAGCCAGGACCCCCACGGCCTCCGGAAACGAGAGGTTTTCCATGCGGGAGATGAAGCTGAACACATCCCCGCCCTCTCCGCAGCCGAAGCACTTGAAGATCCCCAACGACGGGTTGACGTTGAACGACGGCGTCTTCTCCGAGTGAAAGGGACAGAGTCCGACGTAGTTCGACCCGCGTTTCTTCAGACGGACGTACTCCCCCACCACATCCACAACGTCGGCGGAGCTGCGGACCTGCTCAATGGTGTCGTCCGTGATGCGCATGCAGTCCGGGCTGGATCAGGTCAGGTCCGCAACCGGACCGTCCACCTGGGTCTGACCCTCCACGGGACCGATCTCGGGCTTGTCAGAACACTGGCAGGCGGGAATCGAAAGGCAGGTGAACAGCGCAAGTGCGAGAACGAACTTCTTCATGGTCCGAAAAGGAAATTGGTAGTGGCAAATAGAGCGAAATCGGGGCATCGGTGGCCCGTCACCTCACCTCGAAAAGGTACTGGCTTCGCCCCTCGTTTCCTCCCCGTGAAACCGTGACTCTCCCATGCCGTAGCGAAGCTTCAGGGTTATTCATCCTATTCCCGCAGATACACCATGTTTCTCACAGCTGCGCTCACGATCGGCGGCGCCGTCCTGCTTGGACTGGCGGCCCGGCGCGACGAAAAGCCCCCCCTTCAGATCCTGGGCGGACTGGCACTCGTCGGCTCGGCCGCACTCCTGCACCTCACGGGACCGCAGCCCATCCTGTATTCCCTGGGCTATGCCTCGGCTGAATTGGGTGCCGGTCTTCTGATCATGGCGGGTATGCTGGCCGGACGCAAGGAGGGCGCGCGCAGCTTCTTCCTCCTGGGCGTTGGGGCCATGGCCATCGGCGTGGTCATCATCGTGGCCCGGAGCATCTACATGCCACAGGTCACGCTGCTGGTGGAATTGGGACCTGACGATACATTCGACGAAATCGCGCCGCTCGTGGCCTACTACGATGGCGTCGCCGAGCGCGCGTTCCCGATGGTGGACCTGACGGAAAACGAGGACCTGGCTCAGGTGTACCTGATTCGACTCCCGAAGGACTGCCGTGATGCCCTGAAGAAATTCCTGGAGTTGGACACCGAGAACGTGGACAACGTGGAGGCCAACATTGCGATGGGCCTCGATCTGCCGGAGACCCAGGAACTCGACTACGAGGCCCGAGCCGAGGTGCTGGAGAACGATCCGCTCGTGGGATCGCAATGGGGGCTTGATGCCATTCACGCCCACGAGGCCCACGCCCTGCTTGCGGACCTCGAACCGGTTCGCAAAGCATCCATCGCCATTGTCGATACGGGCGTCGATGCAGGTCACGAGGACATGACTGCCATCTTCGAGGACTCGCCGGGCAGCACCGACCGCCACGGACACGGGACACACTGCGCAGGCATTGCCGGCGCCGCCACCAACAACGGGCTCGGCGTGGCATCGCTCAACTGGGAAGGCCGTTTTGTGTCCATCCGCAGCTATTCGGCTCTGGGTGACAACGGCATGGGCACGCTGGAATCAATTGCCGAAGCGCTGATTGAAGCTGCCGAGGCCGGCGCCGACGTGATTTCCATGTCCCTGGGCGGTCAGTCCCCCATCATCCCCAAGACCATGGTGGATGCGGTGAACTACGCCCGGAGCAAAGGGTCGATCATCATCGTGGCTGCCGGCAACTCCAACGTGGACGCCAGCAACAACATCCCCTCGAACGTGGAGGGCGTGATCGCGGTGGGTGCGGTGAATGAACGCCTGGCCAAGGCTCCCTTCTCGAACACCACGGGGCGGCTTTCCCGCCCGATTTCAGCACCGGGGACCAACATCCTGTCGCTCAAGCCGACAGGCGGGTATGTGCGCCTCAGTGGCACCTCCATGGCCACGCCCATGGTTTCGGGCCTTGCCGGTGTGATGCGGGCACTGAATCCGGACTTGGAAGCGGATGAGATCTACGAGATCCTCAGGGATACGGGCCGTTCGACCGGGGCAAGCAGCGCGGTCGGGCAGATGATCGATGCCGAGGCTGCGATCCAGGCTGTGCTCAATGACGCCTGACCGCAGGGTCATCCGGGATGCCGGGATCCACGATGCGGTCCGCATCGCCGAGATCTACAATCAGTCCATCGTCCGGCGGGATGCCACCATGGACACTGTGCACCTCGGGCCGTCCGAACCTGCGATGTGGATGGAAAAGCAGGGCCCAAGGGAATACCTCGGGGTCGTCCAAGCTCAGGACCTTGTTCTCGGATGGGGCATCATCAAACGCTACCACCCCAGACCGGGGTACGCACGGGCTGCTGAGACATCGGTCTACATTGACAGGGACCATACGGGTCAAGGCCACGGATCGGCGATGCAGACGCATCTCGTGGAGGTTGCCAGATCACTCGACTACCATCACCTCGTTGCCAAGATTTGGGCCGGGAACGACGGCAGCATCCGCATGCATCAGCGCTTCGGCTACGAAATGGTAGGCGTGCAGCGCGAGATCGGCTTCGTGGACGGACAGTGGCTGGACGTGGCCATTCTGCAACTCATTCTGGACTGACCATCCGGTCTATCTATACAGGACCGTGGTCGGGCCGTCACAGAAGATGTAGTCGATGTCGTAGAAGAGTTCTTCCAACTGACCATCGGCACCCACCTGAAGGTGGGATCGGCTGTCCAGATTGCCGGTCCGTGGATCCCAGGATACTCCCTGGAAACGGTCGAGCATTTCCTCCACGTTCTCGCGTTTGGGCCCATCGACCCAAATCACGTCAATGCCGTGGATGTCCCGCCTTCCGGCTGGATCGGCGATGTTCACCGCAAAAACGGTGGCAGGATATTGTTCGGTCAAGGCGCGGGAGATTAACTCCGCCGTGGCCTTGGCTGATACGTTAACAGTACGCATGATAGCGCGGGTTCAATCGGTTGTGTGAGCTGACCGATCGGCATTGAGGGCTGCGTCGGGGTAACGCCGATCCTCCGCAGTTAGAGAACGCGCAAATCCGGGCGATTCGCTTTTTGGACGAAATGGCAGATCCCGCTGAACGTGTGGCGCCCGCCTCCGTTTGCCACGTTCATTCACATCAGGCGCAAGGCTCACCAGGCAAGATATCAAGCATACCAGCACCCATGCACCCGACCCTCGTTTGGTTTGAAAATGACCTCCGGCTTCACGACCACCCGGCCCTGGAGGCCGCGGCCAGGGGGGGTGCGCCCATCGTTCCGCTGTTTGTGTGGAACGGCGGAGACGGTTGGGGAAAGGGCGCAGCGTCGCAGTGGTGGCTGCACCATAGCCTAGTAGCTTTTTCCGACAGCCTGGCGGATGTCGGCCTCTCCCTGGTTGTCCGTCGCGGTGACCCGGAGACCATCGTACCGGAGGTAGCCCGGTCGATCAACGCCGGTCTGGTGACCTGGTTGGAGCGACCGGACACCGCCCGCGCGGAACGGGACTCCCGAATCGAGAAGGCACTGGAATGTCCGGTGCGACGGTTCGGTGGTGCGCTACTGCATGACCCGGAGCAGATTCGGACGGGCTCAGGCGGGCCCTACAAGGTGTTCACCCCCTTCTACCGGAAGTTCGCTGAGGAGGTGGCCGTCGAGAAGCCGTCCGGCGTGGCGCCCCTTGACGGACTCGAGTCGCCGCCAAGCATCGACTCCGAGTCCATCGACAGCCTTGGGCTTCTTCCGACCATCCCCTGGGACGAGGGACTGGCCGAGTGCTGGACGCCCGGGGAAGCCGGTGCCCGGTCCCGGCTGGCCGATCTGGAGCTGGAAGACTATGCCGAGGAGCGAGACATCCCCTCGATTGAAGGCACGTCCCGCCTCTCGCCCCACCTGCACTTCGGCGAGGTATCGCCCCGGGAAGTCTGGCATGTGGTCGGAAACATCGAGCCCTACCGGCGTCAGTTGGTCTGGCGGGATTTCGCCCACCACCTGATTCATCATTTTCCTGAGACCCGGGACCGCCCGCTGCGGAAGGAGTTCGAGTCCTTTCCGTGGCGAAGAGATGACGAGGAGCTTGCACGCTGGCAGAAAGGCCAGACCGGGTACCCCATCGTGGATGCCGGCATGCGGCAGCTGTGGCACACCGGCTGGATGCACAATCGCGTGCGGATGGTCGTGGCGTCGTTCCTGACCAAACACCTGCTTCACACCTGGCTGGATGGCCAGGCGTGGTTCGAGGACACGCTGGTCGACGCCGACCTGGCGAACAATGTATTTGGCTGGCAATGGGCAGGAGGCTGTGGCGCCGATGCGCAGCCGTTCTTCCGCATCTTCAACCCCATGACGCAGGGAAAGAAGTTCGACCCGAAGGGGGCGTACGTCCGAAAGTGGGTGCCCGAACTGGCCGACCTGCCCAACAAGGTCATCCATGAACCGTGGACGGCCGACAACGTACCGGAGAACTATCCGGCTCCCATCGTGGACCACAAGGAAGCCCGGGAACGTGCCCTCTCGGCCTACCAGAAGACAAGGAACTGATCCGATGACCGCCTCTCACGTGGCCGACAATGCCACGCGCGCCGAACGCGAAGCTCGATATGTCGAAACCCGGCGCACCATCGACGCGCTGCTCGAGGGTGAGACCGACTGGGTGGCTGCGATGGCCACCGTGGCCTGCGAACTGCATCAGGCGTTCGACTTCTATCATTGGACAGGGTTTTACCGGGCGGTTTCGAACGACACTCTGGTGATCGGACCCTACCAAGGTGGGCACGGGTGCCTTCGGATTGACTTTGGTCGCGGCGTCTGTGGCGCGGCTGCCGAACAGCGGGCAACGCAGCTGGTCCCGGATGTGGAGCTGTTCCCGGGGCACATTGCGTGTTCGTCGTCCACCCGGTCGGAAATCGTCGTTCCCGTCCTGCGATCTGACGGGTCAGTCCTGGCCGTTCTTGATGTGGACTCGGACTTTGAGGATGCCTTTGGCACCTTGGACCAGGAGCACCTGGAATCGCTCTGCGCGGAGTTGGGACGGCGATTCGCAGATTCCGGGTAGCCGCGGGGGTCAGGGCAACCGGTACGTCACAGCGGTCCGGAAGAACAGGTCCGGGACCCCGAGAACGGTGACCCCTACGTCCACTCGTTCAAGCAGTGTATAGCGCCGCGCGAGGGCCAGGCTTGTAGGCACACGGCCGTCCAGCAGGCGGAACAGGTCCTCTTCGACGTTACGCTCCACGCCCTGGACCACGCCTGTCCCTGATGCCAGTCCACCACCAATGGTGTAGTGTGGATCGGCGTAGCCGGTCACCCCACCGAGCGCCTGAAAGAGCAGGCCGTCAAGGTCCAGAAAGAGGAGCCTAACGGGCAGCAGCAGCCAGGCTGCACCACGCATCCGATCCGGAAAACGAAAATCCAGGCCGGCCCGCACCTCGTACTTCAGCGCTTTCCCGACGCGGAAGGTCTTGGGTGTACCCTTGTCGGACCCGTACGTCCCCTCCAGCGACAGTTCACCGCCATAGAGCACATAATTGGCGGTCAGCGTGTGGGCGCCCATCCCGATATCCATCCCGAAGGTCACGTGGCTGGGCTGACGAAAGACCACGCTCGTCCCCAGACTGTCCGAAGTGCGCCTTGTGAGATTCGGCTTGGCCAGATTGAGTCTTTCCACATCCAGCAGTTCTTCCTCGAACGGTCCGGGATCGGTTTCTCCGGAGAGGTTCACGAACAGGGGAAGATGGCCTTCGGCGAACGCCGCCGGGTCCCGGAGGGCCGTGTCCTGCGCCCAGTTGCCGGCGACTGAGAGCACCAGACGTTCACCGGGACTGGCATAGCGGAGT
>JABDJZ010000370.1 GCA_013003255.1 Rhodothermales bacterium | reverse complement strand
CCCGAACACGAACCCGTGTCCGTGAGGACGATCGACTCTTAGAACGGAATGTCGTCGTCGCCGTGGGGCGGCGGTTCGTCCCCGTCGGCAGGATGCGGCGGTCCATCGCCTGACCGCGCGCCGCCTTCGACTTTCCACGCCTTGACGTCGGTGTACCAGCGGCCGTTGTACTCGCGGCTCGACAGGTCGATGGACGCCGTCACCTGCTCGCCTTGCTTCAGCGCGAACCGGTCAATGTTGTCTCCCCAGACCGTGACGCACACCTTGCGGGGGTACTCACCTGGCAGGTCGAGGACGAAGTCCTGCTTGCGCCATTCGCCGCGCTGGCTGGTGCCAGACTGCTCTTCCAGAATCTGCTCTACGGTGCCGGTAATCTTGAGGTCCACGGGGCTTGAACGGGAATTTTTCGATACGAAGTCGATATCACCAACGGGGCGTTCGTGGGTTTCCGGACCCTCGGTGGAGATGGCGCGGAGAAGTCCGGCTCAGGTGCCCGCCCGCGCGTACATGTGGGCAGCCGCCTCATCGAGAAACTCCCGCCAGGTAAGATCTTCGCCGGATCCGCTGGGACTGTAGCCAATCCAGCAGTGCGGCTTGCGCCGGCCATACTCGAATCGCGCATCAATGCGGGGCCCGGTGGCATTCGAAAGGAACTCGTCGAGCAGGTAGACTGCGTTGTCCAGATAGTAGGAGTCCATGTCCCCGACCGCGATGTGGAGCTTCCCATCCAGCTGGGGTCCGACTGTCTCCCAGTTGGCGCGAAGGTATTGGTGGATGTCATAGTTCGACTTCCAGAAGTCCGCCGTTTCGTGGTCGATCGCGCCGGAGAGCGGATCCCAGATCGGGCGCGGGTAGCCATCGTCTCCTACCGGGCTGAACACCGCCTCCCAGATGGCCCACTGGCCTCCGGAGCGGGTGTTGGGCCCCGTCGCATGCTCCAGCAGGTTTTCCTGCCGTACGGTAGAGCGCACGTTCCCATCGAAGCGTCGCGCGTTCGGACGTTCAATGGAGTGCCACTCGTTGGTGGTGAAGTAGGCGTTGTCATCGTCATAGACATTGACGATCTGGTGGTAATTGAAGTCCACCGGATCCGGGCACCAGCCCCACGACCCACCGAAGTAATCGGGGTAAAACACCTGCATGGCGATGGCCTCCCAGCCGCCGGTCGATCCGCCGGCGACGACGCGCGCCCACTCTTCCGGAACCAGTCGGAATTCCTGCTCCAGATACGGAATCAGTTCCTCGGTGATGGCATCCCCGTAGGGCCCCACGTTCTCAGAGTTGACCGAATAGGCGGTGTCGTAGTAGGGGTTGGCATCGCGAAAGCTGACCGCCACCACAGGGGGCGCATCGCCCGACATCCAGTACTCGCTGAACCCGTCGCCGCGGCCCTGGCCGCCCCCTTCTTCGCTGAAGCCGAAGGGCGCACGACCCCCGGGAAAATGGCCCTGCATGTAAATGGTCGGGTAGCTGCGGGCAGACTGACCATAACCCGCAGGCAGGAGCACGTTGGCGCCGATGTACATGTCCCGGCCCCAGAAGTCGGACAACATCCGGCTCCTGATCTTGACGAACTTCACCCAGTCGGTGTTGGGCGGGTTTCCCTGTTGGAGCGTCCCTCCATCGGGGACAGGATCGGTCGGCGGGATGACCCTGTCCAGCGACAGCGCGTGGCGGGCAGATCCACCCTGGTAGGTGAACGAGGTCGGCGAACCAATGGCGTTACCCGGCGCTCGCCACTGGTTCTGCCCGGCGCCGGAGTTCAGGTGCATGGAAATGCTGTGCCCATCCGCTCGGTCGAATCGGGTGTAGACACTCAGGAGGGGCTGGACGTGGTAGGACCCCTCGGGGAGGTCGGCCAGCGACTCCAGGGGAAAGCCAACCACGTCCGGGTCACCTGGGGAAAATTCCACCGTGTCTCCGGGCTCGAGGCCGCTCACCATCTTACCCCAGAAAGGCACGCCGTTGACCCCGGTCTGAAGCCGGGGTTCGCGCTCGTCGGACCGGGAAAGGACCACGAAGAGGCGCGCCTCGACCGGCACGTCGAGACCCAGTGCCTGAATCGAGTCCGCAGCGGCCTGGGTGAACTCCACGGTGAAGGTGGGGCCTTCACGCTCCGGAGCAGTGCTGCACGCAGCCAGCAGCAAACAGAAGGTTAGGAGAGCAGGGGATCGCATCAGGGGACTGTCTGGATTGTACCGAATAGCGGGCTGGCGGCCCGGGAGGCATCAATATAGAAAGGGCCCCGTCCGGTGATTCGGACGGGGCCCCATATTCCAAAAGCGTCGCGCTTTGGTTACTCCGACATCTGGCGCAGCACCTTCGCCAGGCGCACGCGGACCTTGTCTTCGTGGCGTGACTGGCCGCTGGCCAGGGATCCCAGCGCGGCCATCTCGAGTGCATTCGCCGCCTCGGTCAGGTCTGTGCCGGCCCCGCCGTCGAGCGCCGCGTTCACCCGGGATACCCACTCACCGGAGATGGCATCGGCCCGGACCAACTGATCCATGTAGGCGCGGGCCACCACAGGCACGGCCGGCCAGTCCAATTTGGGCTGCTCCTGGGCGTTGAAGTCGCGCATCGAAACCAGCATGGCGGCCTCGATCTCGTTCTCGGTCAGGTGCTCGCTGGGCTCGAGTTCAAAGATGTCAAACCCGCGGGCGATTTCCGCGCCGTAGAGTTTGCCATTGTGCCAGTACGTGGACCAGTAGCCGCCCGAAATCAGCGTGGTGTCACTCACTGGCCCGCGGTCGAAGAACGCAATCTCATAGGCGTTCTCCGGGTCGGTGAAATCAAAGATGGACATGCCGCCCTGATACCACGCCTGGGCCTTGATGTCACGGCCCGGGACGGGGATGATGGACCCGTTGTGGGCCACGCAGTTCTCGGTCCGGGTCTGGGGCACGGGCAACTTGTAGTAGCCTCTGAGCTTCAGCTTGCCGTCGACCAGATCAAAAATGGCGTTGGCGCCCCAGGTCGGAGGATCCTCGTCCGTGCAGCGCGGCTGGCCGCCACCACCCCACTCATCCGTGAAGATCACCGTGGTGCCGTCGTTGTTGAACGTGGCGGAGTGCCAGTAGGCAAAGTTCGGATCCACTACCTGCTCAATGCGGACCGGGTTGGCCGGGTCCGTGATGTCCAGCAGGATGCCGTTGCCGGAGCAGGCACCTGCAGCAAGGCCGACGGCCGGGTAAGCGGTGATGTCATGGCACTGGTTCGTACGACGGGAACGCTGGGTCCCGGCGCCGTGGTCGCCGCCCTGCCAGAGGCCGCCGATGTTGCCGTCCTGCTCAAAGATGCGGGGCATGTTGACGATCTCAGACATGTCAGGCGCTGCAAGTGGCACCTTGATGACCTCGATGCGGAAGTAGGACGTGTTGGGATCTTCATCCGGATCCTGGGCAGCGGAGCAGCCGGGCAGCTCTTCGGCCGGTCTCACGCGGCTGGTACCCTGGACATAGACGTACACATTCTCGCTGTCGGTGGGGTCACTTACCACGGTATGCGTGTGCGATCCACGGCAGGTCTGCACCGCACCCACCTGAGCGGGATTGGATACGTCTGAAATGTCAAAGATCCGGACGCCGCGGAAGCGCTCATCGCTCACGGGAGCCTCAACACCCTGCGTGCCGCAGTCCAGGCGACCCCGGGTCTCCTGGACGGACATGAAGAGCAGGTTCTGATAGACGGAGATGTCGCCCTGCCCTCCTGGACATACCACCGAGGTCTTCAGGGACGGGTTGGACGGGTCCGAAACATCGTAGATGTTGAAGCCGCGGTAGTTACCGACAAACGCCATGTCGCCCTGGAAGGCAAGGTCCGTGTTGCTCACCGAACCGCCTGTCCGCTGTGCATCCCGGAAGCCCTCGGGCTTCGGCATGTTGGCGAGCAGTTTCACGCCCTTGGCGGCCTCGCCGGCATCGTGAAGACCGGCCTTCAGACCAATCCGGGGATCGTTGTCGTCCCAGTCCCAGAGTTTCTCCTTGGGCGGCTCGGGGAGCGTCGGGGGTGCGTCCTGGGCCATGACCGGCGTGCTGACTGCAATCAGCAGCATCCAGGACAGAAGGTGTAGTAGTCGAGTTCTCATGGCGGTTCGGTTTACGAAAGGAACAGTGAAAAGGGGGGAGCTAGCGAAGGCGCTCGAGCATCTGACGCATGCGCTGGATCTCCATGGCCTGATCCTCCTCGACAGCGTCGGCAAATTTGAAAATGTCGGTCTCCTGCGCTGCGCCTTCGGCGGCGAGCAGTTCTCCGACCATGGTGATGGCGCCCTGGTGATGCTGGATCATGAACTCCAGCCAGAGCCGGTAGAATTCATCACCGGACGCTGCCTTGAGTTGCTCCATCTGCTCGGCGCTGAGCATGCCGGGCATGGCGTCCATGTGCCCCATCATCATATGATGGGCGGTCGCGTCGGGCACCGCCTCGCCCCGGTCACTGAGCCACTTCTGCATCAGGGCAATCTCCGATTTCTGGGAGATCTCAATCCTTCGTCCGAGCAGAGCCAGGTCCTGGCGATTGGTACGATCCGCGATCAACGCCGTCATGTCGAGGGCCTGTGCGTGGTGGCCGATCATGCCCTGCATGAATTGAACGTCGGCCTCGGTGTACGGGATCTCGCGGGCCGTGATTGCTTCATCAGGGAGTGCCCGGGACGCCTGGCCTGGAGCTCCGGGCTGGATAATTCGCGGCGCCTCGGCCCCGGAATCCACCTGCGTGGCAATAGTGGATGCGGACCCGGTACAGCCGGCGACAAACAGCGCTGCGGCCACCAGGCAAACAGGAACAGGTTTCATGGATCTCACCGGGGAATGAGTCAAACTTCCTTGCATCGGAAATCGACCAACGGGTGGGAAGAGGTGCGGTTTCTATTATAGGGGCGTTCGATTCATCCCCTCACCAAGCCCTTCGCCATGTCACCCCAAGAGACTCCGAAGACACCTGCCGAAGTGGTGAATCTCGGACACAAGTTTGACCTGTTCCAGGATCTGTGGAGTCCGCGAATCGTGGCCGAACTCAACGGTCAGCACGTCAAGCTGGCCAAGGTCAAAGGGACCTTCGTATGGCATGCGCATCCCGACGCAGATGAGCTCTTTCTCGTGGTTAAAGGCCAGCTGGAGATCGAGCTTCGGGATCGGACCGTCAGCCTTGCCGAAGGCGAGCTATTTGTTGTACCACGAGGCGTGGAGCACCGGCCAGTGGCGCGTGAGGAAGCACACATCCTGTTGTTGGAGCCGGCGGGGACGCTGAATACGGGTGATGCGGACTCGGACAGGTCCGTGCCCGATCCCCTGCGACTCTGATCAGGTAGAAACGGCCCGGGATAGGGTTGAACCGGCCCAGGCGGCCACGCGGGCTCTCGTCAGTCTGATTCCACCCGGACTCCGGCCAGCACCTCGTCCGTCGGGTGAATGATCACCCGGTCGCCTTCTGCCAGGCCACTCACCACCTCCGCCCAGTCCGCGGACCGTTGCCCCGGCTCCATGGAGCGGAGTTCGGCGCGCCCATCTTCGATCACGAAAACCCGCCATTCGCCTGCCTGACGGAACAGGGCCGAGGTGGGGACGGAGAGCGCCTCCTGCTCCCAAATCACCACAGATGCCTCCACCCGATATCCTGCGCCGAGCCGCTCAGGCCGGGAGAGGAGGTCTATGATCACGTTGACGCGCTGCTCTTCCACACCGAGAGCGGAATACCGGGTAAATGCTGACGGTTCGACCCGGCGAACGCGGCCTGGCAGGGCGGTCTCTCCTCCCCACCCGGTCAATTCAACGGCGTCTCCGGGATCGATGCGAACAGCGTCCTCTGACAACACGTCCACTACGATTTCCAGTGCGTCCGCATTGCCGAGTTCCATGAGGGGTGTGCCGGCCGCAACCGCGCGCTCACTGCGCTCCGGAATGAGCAGAATACGACCCGCGTCCGG
>JABDJZ010000351.1 GCA_013003255.1 Rhodothermales bacterium | reverse complement strand
GGCCTATTTCGCCAGCGACGGCGATGGGCCATCGGGGCCGCGGACGGTCGCTGGATCAACGTGGCGATTCTCGTGGGCTCGGCGTCCGCCTATGGCCTGCCATGGCTGCTGTTGGCCCTGGCGCCGTTGGTAGGCCTCGGGCTGATCGCCGCTCGGTGGGTGATCCAGGGAATCATCGCGCTCGGTGTTACGCGGCGGCTGGGAATAGACTTGCCGCTGGCCTGGATTCCCGTCCACGACTTTGTGATAGGCGTCTACGGAGTGCTCGTACCCCTATCGATTCCCTTTTCCAGGCGCACGCAGTGGAAGGGGCGCATGGTGCGCGAGGGGTAAGCGCTGCTGATCCGCGAGCAGGCCCCCGGCCTACCGCTTTGGTGCCGGTCTACCGCTTCGGCCCACTGCTTCGGCGCCGGGCTCCCGCTTCGGCCCCCGACCTACCGCTTCGGCGCCGCGTCGCGGTCATACCACGGGTTCGCATCCGGCGTATCCACACCCCGATAAATGCGCCCGTACTGCACGTAGTGCGAAGCGTATGACCCGACCTTGGCCACTTCCTCATCGGTCAACTCCCGGACCACGCGCGCCGGACTGCCGAGGACCATTGAACGCGGCGGAATCTCGACGCCCCCGGTGACCAGCGCACGGGCCCCGATCAGCGAGTCGTGACCAATGACGGCGTGATCCAGAATGACGGCGCCGATCCCGACCAGCACCCGGTCCTCGATGGTGCATCCGTGTACCACTGCGCTATGGCCGATCGTCACGTCATTCCCTATCCGCGTCGGTGAGGTTCGATTGGTCACGTGCACCACCGCGCCGTCCTGCACGTTGGAGCGGTCGCCAATCCGAATCCAGTGCACATCGCCCCGAATGGTGGCATTGAACCAGACGCTGCAGTCCTCGCCCAGAACCACATCGCCGATGATGTCGGCCGATGGCGCGACGAACGCCGATTCTGGGACCGTGGGTTCGACACCGAGGAAGGGATGAAGCATCAGCTGTCCAGTTTCGATTTCATTTCCGAGAGCGTCACCAGTGCATCCAGTGGCGTCATCTGATCCGGCTCCAATTCGCGGAGCCGCTTCATCACTTCCGCCTGCTTGGGGTCCGCGTCAAAGAGCGACATCTGCGTGGGGTCCGGCGGCGCGGGCAGCCGCGCTCCGGGGAAGACCTCGGGCGTTCCTGTGGCGGCCTGCCCCAGCGCCAGGTGCTGGCCCTCCAGGTGACGCAGGATCTCCTGTGCCCGGCCGATGACATCTGTCGGCAATCCGGCCATGCGGGCCACTTCGATTCCGAAGGAGTGATCGGCGCCACCCGATACCAGGCGGCGCAGGAAGATCACCTTGCCTTCGTGCTCCTGCACCTGCACGCGGTAATTCCGGATGCGGGAGTGATGGAGCGCGAGTTCATTCAACTCGTGGTAGTGGGTGGCGAAGAGGGTGCGCGCCGCAACCCGCGGCGTGTTGTGCAGGAACTCCACCAGGGACCAGGCAATCGAGAGCCCATCGAACGTGGAGGTCCCTCGGCCAACTTCATCCAGGAGAATGAGGGAACTGGGCGACGCATTGTTGAGGATGTTCGCCGTCTCGTTCATCTCGACCAGGAACGTGGACTCGCCTGCTGCCAGGTTGTCTGAGGCGCCCACGCGGGTGAAGATGCGGTCCACGATCCCGATGTGCGCGGCTTCGGCCGGGACGAACGATCCCACCTGGGCCAAGAGGACGATCAGACCCGTTTGCCGGATTACAACGCTCTTTCCAGCCATGTTCGGGCCGGTGATGATCAGGATCTGCTCAGCGTCGGTGTCCAGCCGGACGGAGTTCGGGATGAAGGGCTCGCCGGGGGGCAGCAGTTCTTCGACCACCGGATGGCGTCCCTCCTCGATGTCGATGACGTTCCCGTCGTCGACATCGGGGCACACGTAGTTTTTTCGGACAGCCGTCTCTGCCAGCGCGCACTGCACGTCGAGAGTCGCCATCAAGTGGGCGTTCATCTGGAGCGTCGGGGTCTCGTCCGCCACGCGTGCTCGCAGGGTGGCGAACAGCTCCGCTTCCAGGGAGGTCATTCGCTCCTCTGCCGTCAGGATCTTCTCCTCGAACTCCTTCAGTTCCGGCGTGATGTAGCGCTCGGCGTTGACCAGCGTCTGCTTCCGGATGTAGGTCTCCGGCACCTTGTCGCGATGGGCGTGCGTGATCTCGAGGTAGTACCCGAACACGCGGTTGAAGCCAATCTTCAGCGACGGGATCCCCGTCCGTTCAGACTCCTCCTTCTGCAGTTTGGCCAACCAGGACTTGCCGGACCGCGCCATTTCGCGGAGTTCGTCGAGCGCCGGGTCAAACCCGTCCCTGATGACGCCGCCATCCTTGAGCGTAGCTGGGGGCTCCTCGGCCAGTCCTTCCCCCAGCGCACCCGCGAGCGTGGGCATGGCATCCAACGTGCTCCCAAGTTCCGCCAGCGTCCCACCGAGCGGTTCCAGGAGTTCCTTGAGTGCCGGTATCTGGCCCAGTGCCAGCCGAAGATGCACAAGATCCCGGGGACCCGCGCGGCCAGTAGCGGCTCGGGCAGTAATGCGGGCGATGTCACCAATCGGCTTCAGGGCATCAAGCAGTGCCGCTCTCGTATCCCCGGCATCGACCAGTCGACGGACCGCATCGAGGCGCTGTTGAATGGGCGCCACCTCCTTGAGGGGCCGTAGTAGCCAGGTGCGCAGAAGCCTCCCTCCCATCGGCGTGCGAGTCCTGTCGAGGATGCCTATGAGGGACCCGTCTGGATGTCCCTGCATCGAGGACACCAGTTCCAGGTTTCGCTTGGTTTGTGGGTCCAGCGCCATGAACCCATCCAGCGCCAGAGGTCGCACGCTGCGAATGTGCGGCAGACCGCGCTGCTGGGTCTCGCTGAGGTAGTGCAAGCAGGCACCGGCAGCAATGACAGCTTCCTGCATCC
>JABDJZ010000336.1 GCA_013003255.1 Rhodothermales bacterium | reverse complement strand
CGGTATCCGACTTCAAAGCCGAGATTCACCGGGACGCCGACGTTCTCGAAAAGGTCGCCGTGTTCCAGGGCGAAAGTGTTGTCGTTCGTGCCCTTGTAGTAAGACAGGCCAACGCGCGGAGCAACATACCACGTGTCCTCGCCACGCTCTTGCGCCTGCACGGGCTGGCTCAGCAGCATGGGGGCCGCCATCAGCGCGGCAAACAGGATTACCGGTAGCCGGTTCTTCATTTCAGAGTCCTCCTAGAAAACAGGGTGGGTTATGTGGTCAAAATACTACGCCGAACGAGAAAATCAGCCCTAACCGGCTGAAACTACTCCACGCTCCGCGATTGGGACATAGGATCGCCCGTTCTCGCCGACATAAACCTGGCGAGGACGATAGATCCGCGTTCCCGGATCATTCTTCATTTCAAGCCACTGGGCAATCCAGCCGGGAAGGCGCCCGAGGGCGAACATCACGGTGAACATGTTTGTCGGGATTCCCATGGCACGATAGAGGATTCCACTGTAGAAATCCACGTTTGGGTAGAGCCGGCGGGCCGCGAAGTACTCGTCCTCAAGCGCCACGCGCTCAAGCTTTTTGGCGATGTCCAGCAGCGGATCATCGATTCCCAACTGGTCGAGTACGGCGTCGGCCGACGACTTGATGACCCGCGCACGCGGGTCGAAGTTCTTGTACACGCGGTGACCGAAGCCCATCAGGCGGAAGTCCGATGACTTGTCCTTGGCCAGTTCCACGTATTTGTCAACATTGCCGCCGTCCTCGGCGATCATGTTGAGCATCTTGATAACCGCCGAGTTGGCACCGCCATGCAGCGGGCCCGACAGCGCGCTGATTCCGGCGGAAATGGATCCGAAGAGGTTGGCACCACTGGATCCGACCATACGGACCGTGGACGTCGAGCAGTTCTGCTCGTGGTCCGCGTGGAGAATCATCAGGCGATTGAGCGTCTTCGAAACGAGCGGGTCCACCTCGTATTCCTCCGACGGCACGGCGAACATCATGTGCAGGAAGTCGGACGAATAGTCCAGATCATTCCTCGGGTAGATGTACGGCTGGCCAATGGACTTCTTGTACGCGAAGGCCGCGATGGTCTTGATCTTGGCAATGAGTCGAATGACGTTCAGTTCGAGTTCATCCTCCTGCGTGGATTCGTCGTAGAACGCGGAGAGCGATGCCACAATCGTCGAAAGCACGCTCATCGGGGGCGCATTGGCCGGATACCCCTCGAAGAACTTCTTCATGTCCTCGTGGAGGAGGCTGTGGTGGGTCAGGCGCTCCTCGAAGGTGGCCAGTTCCTCTTCAGACGGCAGTTCTCCGTAGATGAGCAGGTAGGCAACCTCGGTGAACGTGGAGTTCGCCGTCAGGTCCTCAATGGAATACCCTCTGTGCCGGAGGATGCCTTTCTCACCGTCGATGAAGGTGATGGCGCTCTCACAAGATCCCGTGTTGCCGTAACCGGAGTCCAGTGTGATCGTGCCGGTACCAGCACGCAGCTTGCGGATGTCGACCGCCTTCTCGCCCTCGGACCCCACGACCATCGGGAGTTCCAAAACCTCGTTGCCTAGTGTAAGTGTCGCGTTGTCCATGGTG
Source organism: Rhodothermales bacterium (assembly GCA_013003255.1). GTDB lineage: Bacteria > Bacteroidota > Rhodothermia > Rhodothermales > UBA10348 > JABDJZ01. The sequence continues at coordinate 5,126 of JABDJZ010000336.1, read as the reverse complement.
AGCAATGGCTGCGTGGGGGGTCAAAATCAGGATCCGGCGTTCTTGCGCCAGAATCTTCAAACAGCCCTGATCAAAGGGAGTTTTCTTCCCTCTGCGTATACCGAGAAAATTCGACGTCCGGCCTGGGGATCCCCGGGAATACCCCGGTCCTGCGCGCGGCAACCCGGGTTTCGTGGCAGCGCCGGGCGGCTCGAAAGTCGAATCGAGAAAAGCCGCGCCTCCAGTCCCATGCGATTCGTAGACTGACCGGCAGGATTCCCTCTATGTGACAGGAACGGAGCGTTGACAGACAACCACTACCCCGAGGAACACCCGCGAGAAAGCGATGCGGACCTGCTGCGCTACCGCGTCCACCAGGTGGTCTTCGGAACCGACACGCGAGCCGGCAGGGTATTCGATGTCGTACTGATCGGCGCGATTCTCTCCAGCGTACTCATCGTGATGCTGGACAGCGTCGCATCTATCCGCGCCGAGTACTGGAATCTGCTGTTCGCACTCGAATGGGTGTTCACCATCCTGTTCACCATCGAGTACTTCGTGCGGCTGTGGACCGTGTCGCACCCCTTGGCCTATGCCCGCAGCTTTTTCGGGTTGGTAGACCTGTTCGCCATTCTCCCCACGTACCTGGCCGTGCTGATTCCGGGCACGCAGTACCTGCTGGTCATCCGGCTCCTCAGGTTGCTGCGCGTGTTTCGGGTACTGAAGCTGGTCTCCTTCATCTCAGAGGCGGAAACGCTCGGCAAGGCCTTGCGGGCCAGTCGCCGCAAGATTGTGGTCTTCCTCCTGACGGTCATGGTGACGGTGGTGATTCTCGGGAGCGTGATGTACTTCATCGAAGGCGAAGTCAACGGATTCACCAGCATCCCCAAGTCCGTCTACTGGGCCATCGTCACGTTGACCACGGTGGGTTACGGCGACATTTCCCCCCAAACCCCTATAGGGCAGGCCGTTGCGTCCCTCGTGATGATCATAGGCTACGGCATCATCGCGGTCCCAACGGGAATCGTATCGGCGGAAATCGCGCGGGCTGATGCAGAGGAACGGGCCGCCCGATCCGGACACAGTTGCCCGCACTGCGCCGCGGAGATTCATCGCGTGGATGCACGGTATTGCCGCGTTTGCGGAGAGGTTCTGGTGTAGTGGCGGGGGACCCCACATTGTCTGCCGGCGCACGGGCCACCCATCTGCTGGAGCAGTCGCTTTTCGAACTCGATCCGCTGCCTGACACTTTCAACCCGTACACGCAGCGGAACCCAGAGGTGGATCGCGTGGACGCCGTGGCGATTCGCCGGGCAAACCTGGCGCGCTATTTCGAAGCGTGCGATGATCGGCCGCTCCTGTTTTTGCTTGCCGAGGCGCCAGGCCCCTGGGGGTGCCGCTTCTCGGGCGTCCCGATCACCTCAGAGGCGCAATTGCTCGACCCCTCGTTTCCGATAGATGGTGCACAGTCCAGCCTTCGGGAAGAAGCGTACTCGGAGTACAGCGCCAACATCTTCTGGGGGCTGCTGCAGGACGCCTTTCCAAAGTTCGTGGTCTGGAACGCGTTTCCCCTGCATCCCTACCGCCCGGGCAAGCCGTTCACCATCCGACCTCCCCGGAGAACCGAACTGAGGCGATTCGAAGAACTCACAGCACGGCTGATCGAGGTCTTTGCGCCTCGCCGTGTGCTCTCCGTGGGCAGGAAGGCCGAGCGGACCCTGTCGGAAATTTCGGTCGATGCCACCTACGTCAGGCACCCATCGCAGGGAGGCGCAACCCTGTTCAGGGAAGGCGTTCAAAAGGCGTTGAAGGAGGTGCGTGATGGATGATCTCTTTGAAGCCTCCTCGCCCCGTCGTCGCAACGCCCCGCTGGCAGACCGGATGCGGCCCCGCACACTTGACGACTATGTAGGGCAGGAACACATCCTCGGGCCCGGGACGCTGCTTCGCCGGGCCATCGAGGCTGATCGCATCAAGTCGCTACTGTTGTATGGACCTCCAGGTACAGGTAAAACAACCCTGGCGCGAATCATTGCCAACACCACCCGCGCCCGTTTTCTGTCTCTGAACGCGGTGCTGGCCGGGGTGAAGGACATTCGCTCCGCGATTACCACGGCCGAGGATGCACTCCGGTACCATCACCAGCGGACCATTCTGTTCGTGGATGAGGTGCATCGCTTCAACAAGGCCCAGCAGGACGCCCTGTTGCCCCACGTGGAGAACGGGACGGTCACCTTGATAGGCGCGACCACCGAGAATCCGTACTTCGAGGTAATCAAGGCGCTGGTCAGCCGGTCGCGCGTGTTTGAACTCCGCAGCCTTGATGACGTCGACCTCGAGAACATCCTGAGGATGACACTTGAAGACGCGGATCGGGGGTATGGCGACCGGAAGGTTCGCATGGATGAGGACGCCGCAGCACACCTGGTTTCCACAGCCAACGGAGATGCGCGGTCGCTGCTGAATGCGCTGGAGCTGGCCATAGAAACCACGCCGCCAGGCGACGATGGAGCCATCCACGTGACCCTGTCGGTGGCAGAGGAATCCATCCAGCAGCGGGCCGTCCTCTACGACAAGGAAGGGGATGCTCATTACGACACCATCAGTGCGTTCATCAAGAGCCTCCGGGGATCGGATCCCGACGCGTCGCTCTACTGGATGGCGCGGATGGTCTACGCCGGAGAGGATCCGCGCTTCATCTTCCGCAGGATGTTGATCTTTGCCTCCGAGGACATCGGGCTGGCTGATCCCAATGCGCTGCGGGTGGCGATGTCCTGTCAGCAGGCATTCGATGTGGTGGGGATGCCGGAGGGGCGATTCCATCTGGCCCAGTGCTGCCTCTACCTGGCCACGGCCCCCAAGAGCAACACCACGCTGTCCTTTTTCCAGGCGCTCAGCTTCGTGGAAAAGGAGCGCAGTGGCGAGGTGCCGAATCCCCTGAAGGACGGCTCACGGGATGGGGAGGGACTCGGGCACGGAAAGGGATACCAGTACCCGCACGCGTTCCACAACCACTATACGCCACAGCAGTACCTCCCTGACCAGATGCAGGGGACGTACTTCTACGACCCAAGCGAAGTAGGCTACGAGCGCAGAATCCGGGAGCGGATGGACTATTGGAGGTCGAGAGACGCTGCCGAGAGCCTCGAGAAGCGCGTGCAGCACTACGGGCGCAAGGAAGACCCCGATTCCGGATCAGCCCGGTAATTCGCCGCGCCACGGCTATTTTGTGCCCATGCCGTTCCTCCTCCGCATAGCCGACGCCATCGACCGCTTCAGCAGGCTCACGGGTCGCTGGCTCTACTGGCTCACGCTGGGCATGGTGCTGGTCGGCGCGTTCAACGCCATCCTGCGCTATACGGCGCGGTTCACGGGCCTGAGTCTGAGCTCGAACATGTACATCGAGCTCCAGTGGTACCTGTTCAGTCTGGTCTTCCTCCTCGGCGCCGCATACGCACTGCAGACGGATTCCCACGTTCGTGTCGACGTGCTTTACGGCCGGCTTTCCGCCAAGGGGAAGGCCTGGATTGATTTCATCGGCACGATCATCTTCCTGATTCCCTTCTGCATCCTGATGCTCTGGGTGTCCTGGCCCGCTGTGGTCAATTCGTGGGCCGTGCTTGAGGGTTCGCCGGATCCGGGAGGACTCCCACGGTACCCCATCAAGACGGCCATCCCCGTGGCGTTTCTGTTTCTGCTGGCCCAGGCAGTGTCGATGTTGATTCGGGCCTTGGCCGTAATCCGCGGCGTTGCCCTGCCGGAGGCCGTGGACTGATGGAGGACATTCTCGGCCCCCTCATGTTCGTGGGAGCATTGCTCCTGATCTTCTCGGGATTCCCGGTGGCATTCGCCCTTGGAGGAACCGCCATCGTGTTCGCCTTCGTCGGGGTGGAGGCAGGTCTTTTCGACTGGAACCTGTTGCTCGCGATGCCGGACCGCACATTCGGCGTCATGTCGAACTACGTGCTGCTGGCCGTGCCCTTCTTCATATTCATGGGCACAATGCTGGAGAAATCCAGGCTGGCCGAGGATCTGCTGACCACTATCGGGCAGCTCTTCGGACCGTTGCGGGGCGGTCTTGCGATGGCCGTGGTGTTTGTCGGGGCTCTTTTGGCCGCAGCGACGGGCGTGGTCGGCGCCTCCGTGGTGGCGATGGGCATGATTTCCCTCCCCGTGATGCTTCAGTACGGATACGGGAAGGAGCTTGCGACGGGAGTGATTACCGCTTCGGGTACGCTGGGCCAGATCATTCCGCCCAGCGTGGTTCTGGTGGTCCTGGCGGATCAGTTGGGGGTTTCCGTTGGTGACCTCTTCCTGGGCGCCCTCGTGCCGGGAATCCTCCTGGCGCTGATGTACGGAATCTATGCGGCCGGCGTGGCCTACCTGAGACCGGAGGTCGCCCCGGCGTTGCCGCCCGAGGCACGAAACTATGATCGAAAGGGCCTTGCCCGGCGCGTGATGTTCGTGATGATGCCCCCGTTGGTGCTCATCCTCCTGGTGCTTGGAAGCATCTTTGCCGGGGTCGCGACCCCGACCGAGGCGGGTGCACTGGGTGCGCTCGGAGCCATGGGCCTGGCGGCGGCCAACAAGCGCCTTTCGATGTCTGCGCTGCGGGAGACCATGGATGAGACCACCCGGCTGACGGTGATGGTGATGTTTCTGCTCATCGGCTCTACGGCCTTCGCACTGGTCTTTCGTGGCCTAAACGGAGACCTGTGGATTCACGACCTGCTGACCGGGCTCCCCGGCGGCGTGATTGGGCTCCTGATCGCGGCCAACCTGGCCATCTTCATCCTGGGCTTCTTCATCGACTTCTTCGAGATTGCCTTCATCGTCATTCCGCTGCTGGCGCCGGCCGCGCTTTCGCTGGGAATCGACCTTGTCTGGTTTGGGGTGATGATCGGAATGAACCTGCAAATGTCATTCTTGACACCCCCGTTTGGCTTCGCGCTATTCTACCTGAGAGGGGTAGCGCCACCAGAAGTCACGACCGCCCAGATTTATCGGGGTGCGGTCCCATTCATTGTGATTCAGGCCATAGGACTCCTGCTGATCATCCTCTTTCCCATCCTCGTCAACTGGGCAGCTTAGGGACGAGGGCGGTCAGTCGGACTTGCGCAATTCCGCCAGTCCGAAGAGGGTTTCGT